>QKGY01000113.1 GCA_003250235.1 Desulfuromonadaceae bacterium | reverse complement strand
AGGAAGTTCTCGACCGCCTTCAGGAAGCCGGTGTGGACGCCAAGAGTCACATGAGTGTTCTTGAGGAAGAGGATGTCCGTAAATTCGAGGCAGCCTCGGCTCCTGCTGTTGAAAAGATTGAAGAGGAGAGAATCAATCCTGGCATCATTCGCCGGCGGAAAAAAGAAGTTCCGCAATCTGTTGCTGCCGAGGAAAAAGCCGAGGAGTCCTTTGCTGAGCCTGTGGCGGAACCGGTTGAGGCGACACCTGCGGCGCCTGAGCCGGAGAAGGTGGTTGAACCTCCCAAGAGCATAAGCACAGAACCTGTTGCCGAGGAGAAGGTACCTGTTGCAGAAAAGGCGGTTTCTGCACCGGTACAACAACCGGTTTCTGAAAAAGTCGCAGCGCCGCTGCCCTCTGAACCGAAGGTTGAGGAGAAGCCTGCGCCGACCCCCCAAAAAGAGGCTGTCGCTCCGCCTGTTGTAAGGAAGGAACCCGCGCATAAGGAGACTCCCGTCAGGGTTGAGTCCCCAGCGGTACCTGCGGTTCCCAAAGGGGCCAAGCCGACTCCGTCAAAGGCAAAAATTCTTGGTCGGGTGGAATTGCCAAGGCCAGCTGCGCCCCAGCCGCAACAACCTCGCCGTGCAGAAGGAGCACCGTACAGTCGTGAAGGTGCCGCGCCCGCCAGACGACCGGAATCGGGTCATGAGGAGCGTCCCGGAGCCCCGCGGCGTGATGCGGGCCCCGCAAAACGCCGTGGAGACCATGTCGGGGGCCGTCCTTCGGCGCCGACTCTGCCACCTCCCTCCACGTTGGGAGAAACCTTTACCGGGAAAGAAGTCCGCGGGGGCAAAAAGAAGAAAAAGGGTAAAGGGGCCGACTACAGTGAGGGTTCCAGTGACGAGATGCGTCGTAAGGGGCGTCGGGAGATCTTCGAACCCGATCATGCCGACCGTACACGCAAAGGTCGAAAAGCGCCCAAACCACCCAAAAAGACTGAGATCACGGTTTCCAAGGCGATCAAAAGAATTATCAAGATCAGCGACGCGATCACCGTGGGAGAGCTCGCAAAACGGATGGGAATCAAAGCTAACGACCTCATCCGTGAGTTGATGCGTCAGGGGACCATGGTGACGATCAATCACCCGCTTGATTTTGAAACGGCAGCCATCTTGGCCTCCGAGTTCAACTACGAGGTAGAAAACGTTGCGTTTGACGAGGAGACCATTCTGGAGCATTCCGGAATCAAGGAGGGTGAGGGGGAAATATCCGAAGATCTCAAAACCCGTCCTCCGGTAGTAACCATCATGGGCCACGTTGACCATGGTAAGACCAGCCTGCTTGATGCCATCCGTGCCACCAACGTTACGGAAGGCGAAGCGGGCGGCATTACGCAGCATATCGGCGCATACGACGTCGAACTTGACGGTAAGAAGATCAGCTTTCTCGACACCCCGGGCCACGAGGCCTTCACTGCCATGCGCGCCAGGGGCGCCAAGGTTACTGACATCGTTGTTCTTGTGGTCGCCGCCGATGACGGCGTCATGCCTCAGACCAAGGAGGCCATCAACCACTCCAAAGCTGCCGATGTTCCGATTATTGTGGCTGTAAACAAGATTGACAAACCGGACGCCAATCCCGAACGGGTCAAACAGGAACTTACCGAATTCGGTCTGGTTCCCGAGGCCTGGGGAGGAGAGACCATCTTCGTAGAGGTCTCTGCCAAGCAACGCATCAATATTGACCAATTGCTCGAAATGATCCTGCTTCAGGCCGAGGTGATGGATCTGAAAGCCAACCCCAACAAACGCGCCAAAGGAACTATTGTCGAGGCGCGTCTTGACAAAGGGCGTGGACCCATTGCTACGGTGCTGGTTCAGGAGGGGACGCTGCGTATCGGAGACCCGATTGTCAGCGGGGTTCATTTTGGCCGTGTACGTACCATGACCGATGATCGCGGCGGACGCGTGATGGAAGCCGGGCCCTCAGTCCCTGTCGAAGTAACGGGACTTACCGGTGTGCCTGACGCTGGCGATGCGTTCCATGCAGTGGAAGACGAGAAAACGGCCAAAGACGTCGCTCAGCACCGCCAGCAGAAACTCCGTGAAGCTGAACTGGCCAAGACCAGCAAGATTTCTCTGGAACAGCTCTATGCACGTATCCAGCAGGGGGATGTCAAAGAGCTCAAAGTTATTATCAAGGGTGACGTTCAGGGTTCTGTCGAAGCGGTCAAGGATTCTCTGCTCAAGCTTTCCACCGATGCTTGCCGCCTTATCGTGATTCATACCGCGGTTGGTGGCATCACTGAAAGCGATGTCACTCTGGCCAGTGCCTCGGACGCTATCGTGCTTGGATTCAACGTACGTCCGGAATCCAAGGCCAATAATCTGGCCGAGGCGGAAGGGGTCGATATCCGGCTTTATAACATCATCTATGATGCCGTGGCCGATATCCGCAACGCCATGGAGGGCCTGCTGGCCCCCACCTACCGCGAAAAAGCCCTTGGAAAGGCCGAGGTTCGGGAAACCTTCACCATTTCGAAGGTTGGTACCATCGCAGGCTGTTATGTTCTGGAAGGGAAGATCCTGCGGTCCGCTCAAGCCCGCCTGGTACGCGACAGCGTTGTCGTCTGGGAAGGCAAGCTCAGCTCCCTGAAACGGTTCAAAGACGATGTCCGGGAAGTTGCAACCGGATATGAGTGCGGTATCAGCCTCGAGAATTACAACGATCTCAAGGTTGGTGATATCGTCGAGGCCTTCGAGATGGAAGCGATAAAAACAACCCTGTGATCATCGGACGGCCTTATGGTTGTCGGTATCATGAAACTTGAGCTGATTCTTCATGCCCCGCAAAACCTCAAGGAAAAGAGGGGCGTCGTGAAGAAAATTCTTGGCCGTTGTCGGGAACGCTTTCCCGTCTCGGCAGCTGAAGTCGGGTGTCAAGATCTCTGGCAGAGATCGGAGATCGGTTTCAGTATGGTAGGAAACGCGGAACCGGAGATACAATCGGTATTCTCCCGCATTGAAGATGAAATTGACCGTCTCGGACTGGCCGAAGTCATCGCGCGGGAAGATGAGTATCTCCATTATTCATAAGGCAGGACTGTGGATTCAAAACGCACGCAACGGGTAGGCGAAGAGATCCAGAAAGAAATCTCCTCTCTTCTGCTCAATGGTCTTAAAGACCCTCGTATCGGATTTGTGACGATTACAAGCGTTCATGTTACTTCCGATCTGTCCATTGCCAAGGTTTATTTTACGGTGATGGGGGATGAAAAGGCACGTAAGGACAGCGAGAAGGGCCTCAAGAGTTCCATTTCGTTTATACGGCGGGAGCTCGGCAAACGTCTTCGCTTGCGTCATGTGCCCGACATCGTTTTTCAGTTCGATACGTCCCTGGAATACGGTAATCGTATCGAATCTATATTGAAAGAACTTCACACAGACGGCTCGGATGATCAGGGAAATACTCCGAATAATTGACAGCAACAAGCGGTTTCTGGTGGCTTCCCACGAAGGTCCCGATGGGGACGCCATGGCCTCGACACTTGCTTTGACCAATGCCCTTCGCGAGTTGGGTAAAGAGGTTGTTGCTTTTAATAAGGATTCCGTGCCGGTCGATTTTACTTTCCTTCCAGGATCGGAAACGATCGTTAACTCTCTAGCGGAAAACGAATCGTTTGATGCCGGTTTTGTCCTCGATGCCGGAGAACTGCGTCGTGCCGGCTCTCACCTCAGGGAAAAGTGCCGCACTCTTGTCAATATTGACCATCACCCGTTCTCTGAAAATTTCGGAGATGTGTATTTTGTCGATGAAAAGGCCAGTGCAACCGGTGCTCTAATATACCGCATCCTGAAAGAGATGGGGTATCGGTTCTCTCCCGAGGTGGCGCTGTGTATCTATACGGCGATCCTCTCTGATACCGGCAGCTTCAGGTATTCCAATGCTGACCCGGAAGCTTTCACTGTCGCTGCGGAGATGGTTTCGGTTGGTGTCTCTCCTTGGGATGTGGCTTCTGGCCTTTATGAAAGTCAGGACGAAAAAAGGCTGCGTCTTTTAGCTGCCGTTCTCGATACGTTGACCGTTTCCCCCTGCCGTCGCTATGCGTCGGTTACCGCGACGTTGTCCATGATGGAACATACCGGTACCGGGCCCGAATATACGGATGGTTTCATTAACTATCCCCGATCTGTACGGGATGTCGAGGTGGCCTTGTTTTTCCGAGAGGTTTCCCCCGGCAATTATAAAGTAGGGTTTCGTTCCAAAGGCAAACTGGACGTAGGTGCTATCGCCCGTGAACTGGGCGGAGGAGGGCATCATAATGCCTCCGGCGCCATGGTTCAGGGTGAGCTTGATGACGTTCGAAATAGTGTTTTCTCCCGCCTGGATAGCCTTCTCGACTGATCACCATGGATGGACTTCTTCTTATTGACAAGCCTCGTGGGCTGACCTCTCACGATGTGGTCCGGTCTGTGCGCCGTCTGCTCAAAACGCGACGCGTAGGGCATACGGGAACGCTTGATCCCATGGCGACCGGAGTGCTGCCGGTGGCTGTCGGTGACGGAACCCGCTTGGTTCAGTTTTTGATGGCAGGGGATAAAAGCTACAGGGCGACTCTCAAACTTGGAGAGGAAACCGAGACATATGACGCAGAAGGTACAGTAACCTCTCGACTTCCTGTCCCCGATTTTTCCGAAACGCAGATCCGCGCAGCGTGTCAGGCTTTTGTTGGGGAAATCGACCAGATCCCCCCCATGTTTTCTGCGATCAAGAAAGATGGCGTCGCTCTTCATCGGCTCGCCAGACAAGGGATAGAGATCGAAAGGGAGGCGCGTCGTGTTACGATTAGCCGCATTGATGTGCTTGAAGTCAGGCTGCCTTTTGTTACTCTCGAAATAGATTGCAGCAAAGGGACTTATATCCGTTCTCTGGCCTATGACCTTGGTCGAGCTTTAGGAACGGGAGCCCATCTGACAGAATTACGTCGCACGCGCAACGGCTTTTTTACCGAAAAGGACTGTGTCGCGCTGGCAGCTCTACAGGCGATGGATACGGCAGAATTCCCGCTGTTGTCACCAATAGATGCGCTTAGAGGTTTTCCTCTGGTAGTATTAAATGTCGAGGCTGTAAAAGCGCTGGGTTTTGGAATTCCTCCCGGCCTTTCAGGGCTTGTCGGGGAGTGCAAGGCAGAGCCCGGAGATGTCGTGGGTCTTGTCTATGAAAACCGTCTGCAGCACTGGCTCGATTTGCCCCCGAGCGGCAGAAGGAAAGGCGCGGAGATTTCGAACTTATCCGTGTTCTGAATCCTTCAAATCCGGAGTGAATAAGCCTTTACAGGCCTCTCGTTTTTATGTTACAAAGACCGATGTTTTTCAGCCAGGTATTCGCTTGGTATATTCCAGAGAAAGAGTTTGAAAGGAGGTGGCAAGGTGTTAGCCACGGAACGCAAGCAGGAAATTATTGACAAATTCAAGACACACGAAGGTGATACTGGTTCCCCGGAGGTACAGATCGCCCTTCTTTCCGAGCGGATTACTTATTTGACTGAGCATTTCCGCACCCACAAGAAGGACCATCATTCCCGGCGCGGACTGCTCAAAATCGTCGGACAAAGGCGTCGACTTCTTGATTATCTGAAGAAGAAAGACGTTGACCGGTACCGCACGGTCATCAAGGAATTGGGAATCCGCAGGTAATACAGGGCAGCATGCTCTTCAACAGGGGGGCTGCTGCCTTTTGTTTAAGATCCGAAGGCATCGGAGGCTGTCCCGAGAGAGAGTCTGAATCTTGATTACAGACTCTGTCTCAGGCCATCCTCCTTTTGCCGTTTTATGCGAGAAAACAGAACAGACAACAATGCCCGGTGTTCGACTCAGGTTGGCTCGGGCGAAGGAGATGCACATGGCTTATCAAAAAGTCGAAATCGAATTTAACGGAAAACCGTTGACGATTGAAACCGGCAAGATGGCTCGTCAGGCTGACGGGGCCACGGTTATCACCTATGGTGAGACCAAGGTATTGTGTACGGCCGTTTCATCGAAACAACTGCGCGAAGGGCAGGGCTTTTTTCCCCTGACCGTCAATTACCAGGAGAAATTCTACGCTGCAGGCAAAATTCCCGGCTCCTTTTTCCGTCGTGAAAGAGGGTCGTCGGAAAGAGAGACCCTGACCAGCCGTCTGATTGACCGTCCCATGCGGCCCATGTTCCCCAAGGGCTATCTTTTTGAAACCCAGATCATGCCGACGGTCATTTCCGTCGACCGCATCAACGATCCCGATACGCTTGCGATTGTTGCTGCATCCGCGGCTGTGGAGGTTTCGGACATCCCCTTCAGCGGCCCCATTGCCGGTGTACGTGTCGGCCGGGTAGGGGGCGAATTCATCGCCAATCCCACTCTGGAGCAGATGGCTCAGAGTGATCTGGATATCGTTGTCGCCGGATCCCGCGATGCGGTGATCATGGTGGAAGGGGAAGCGGAGTTTCTTCCCGAAGAGGATATGCTCGAAGCGGTATTCTTCGGGCATCAGGCGATGCAGCCCCTGATCGACATCCAGATCAAACTGCGGGAACTGGCAGGCAAACCGAAGCGCGAGTTTGTTGTGCCCGAGGCCGACAAAGATCTGACTGAGAAAGTCGCGGCCATGGCTGAAGACAAGATCCGCGAGGCTTATAGCATCCGCGCCAAGCAGGAGCGCTATGCCGCTATCGGTGATGTCAAGAGTCAGATCGCGGTGAAGAGATCGGGGACATTCTCGGCAAGATCGAGAAGCGTGTCGTCCGGCAGATGATTATTCAGAAGCAGGTCCGTATCGACGGGCGTGATATGAAAACGGTCCGTCCGATTACCTGTGAGACCGGTGTCCTTCCCCGGGCCCATGGCAGCGCGCTTTTCACCCGTGGCGAAACCCAGGCTCTCGTTGCCGTAGCGCTGGGAACTTCTGTGGATGAGCAGCGTATGGACAATGTCCAAGGCATGGAGTTCAAGAAATTCTACCTCCATTACAACTTTCCCCCTTTCTGCGTCGGGGAAACCAGCATGCGTCTGTTCCCCGGACGTCGCGAAATTGGTCACGGGATGCTGGCTGAGCGTTCCATCTCCAAGATTCTTCCCGCTCATACCGATTTCCCTTATACCATCCGCATCGTCTCGGATATCCTTGAGTCCAATGGATCGTCCTCCATGGCCAGCGTCTGTGGTGGCTCCCTGGCGCTGATGGATGCTGGCGTTCCGGTAAAAGAAGCGGTCGCCGGTATTGCCATGGGTCTGATCAAGGAAGGCGAGGATGTCGCTGTGCTGAGTGACATTCTGGGTGATGAAGACCATCTCGGGGACATGGATTTCAAGGTGACCGGAACCCGTGACGGCGTGACGGCTTTGCAGATGGACATCAAGATTACCGGTGTTACCCGTGCCATCATGAAGCAGGCTTTACAGCAGGCTCGCGAAGGCCGGATTCACATCCTGGAGAAAATGGGCGAGGCCATCAGCGCCGCAAGGGCCGACCTCTCTCCCTATGCTCCCAGGATCACGACCATCTATGTCAAGCCCGATCAGGTCCGCACGGTTATTGGTTCTGGTGGCAAGACCATCCGCAGCATCATTGAGGCAACCGGTTGCTCCATTGATATTGAAGATGACGGACGGATCAATATCGCCTCTGCCGATGGCGAGGCCAGCAAGAAAGCCGTTAAGATGATCCGCGACCTCACCCAGGAAGCCGAAGTCGGCAAGCTCTATATGGGTACCGTACGCAAGATCATGGAGTTCGGCGCTTTCGTGGAAATTTTCCCCGGCACCGACGGACTGGTTCATATCTCCGAGCTGGCCAAAGAGCGCGTTCGCAATGTCACGGATGTCTTGCAGGAAGGGGAGCAGGTTCTCGTCAAGGTGCTCGCGATCGACAAACAGGGCAAAATCAAGTTGTCTCGTAAGGAGGCCCTTGACCAAACCCCTCCGCAGGAGTAAGACCCAACGGATCCGATGATTGAGAAAACGACGCTCGAAAACGGCATCCGCATAATTACCGAGAATATCCCGGCAGTCCATTCCGTGACTGTCGGGGTTTGGATTGAGAGTGGATCCCGCCACGAGCAGACA
>QKGY01000366.1 GCA_003250235.1 Desulfuromonadaceae bacterium | reverse complement strand
GATCGCCTTCTTCGACACAAATGGGATTTTACTCGAACCCCGGCAGATTCGAGCCCCATTTCAAACCTGTTACCACGACCAGACCCCCATTCTGATCAACTCCCGGAGCGAACTTGTTGAGACATTTCCCGACATCCGGGTCGAGTTTATACGTCGGCTGGGAACCGAAGCCTTCATCCTCTGTCCCATTCTCTCTGAGGAAGAAACCCTCGGCGTGCTTGCCGTAACCAACCCGGCGCCGAGAAGACCTTTGGTTCAGAGCGACTTGAGCCTGCTCATGGCCATCGCCTCCTCCATCGGCATCAGCATCCGCAATGCCCAACTACTGGAGACCATGAGTCAACAGTTGCAGGAGATCCGAACCCGGGACGAACAGCTCGAGCTGTATCAGGAGAAGCTGGAAGAACTGGTGGTCCAGAGGACGAGGGAACTCCACGAGGCCCTCAGGCAGGCCGAAGAGGCCAGTTTGGCCAAGTCTCAGTTCCTTGCCAACATGAGCCACGAAATCCGCACCCCCATGTATGGCGTCCTCGGTCTCAACGATATCCTGCTGCAAAGTGACCTGGACGATAAACAGAAGCGGCTGGCCCGGATGGTGAGCGACTCGGGAAAAACCCTGCTGGGCATCATTGATTCCATTCTCGATTTCGCCAAAATCGAGGCAGGCAGGGTGGAACTGGAGGACCTCGACTTTGACCTCGGCAAACTTCTCGCCTCGACCCTGGAAATTTTCGAGCCTCAAGCCGCAGCGAGGAACCTGTGTCTTACTCTGAACATTGATCCCGGCATTCCGGCATGTCTGCGGGGAGATCCGGGCCGCCTTCGCCAAGTCCTCACCAACCTGGTGGGTAATGCAATAAAGTTCACCCCCAAGGGGGGGGTGAGCCTGCATGTCCACCCTGACGGAAAGGATAGCGGCAAAGTCCGCATACGGTTTGAGGTGACGGATACCGGCATCGGCATTTCGGCCGACAAGCTGACGACGATTTTCGATACGTTCCAGCAAGCAGACGGCAGTACGTCCCGCAAATTCGGGGGAACCGGTTTGGGAACCTCCATCGCCAAACACCTGGTGGAGCTGATGGGGGGTAAAATCGGATGCGAAAGCACACCCGGCAGAGGGAGCACGTTCTGGTTCATGCTGCCCCTCGAATCCGTCACGAGTCAGGAATTGTCGCCGCCGGAAAAATCCGCTTCGTTGGGTCGTTCAGAGTCTTCTCCCGACTCAAGAGGTAGGCGCATCCTGGTGGTGGAGGACAATCCGACCAATCGGGAAATCGTCCAAACCATTCTTGTGGATGCCGGCTATGAGGTCGCTCTGGCGGAAAACGGCAAGATTGGCGTCGACATGGTGGCCGCAAAAGCATTCGACCTGGTCGTTATGGATATACAGATGCCGGAAATGGATGGATACGAAGCGACCCGGACAATCCGGAATATGGGAGGGTGGCAAAATCTTCCGATCATCGCCCTCACGGCCAATGCGACCGAAGAAGATAAGGAAAAATGCGTTTCAGCGGGGATGGATGCCGTCGTCACCAAACCCATGACCCGAGACCACTTTCTGCAGGTCATTGCCGAGCATATGCGACATGGCATATCCCCGCAATCGCTGAAAAATCCGGAGGGATCTTTGGACCAGGACTCTTCCAGCCCTCTCGACATGACGACGGCCCTGAAGGATTTTCAGCTGGAGGAGAGTGTTTTTCTGGGAATCGTGGCGTACTTTCTGAAGGGTGCGTCGATACAACGGGAAAAACTGGCGATCCTTCTTGAGCAGAACAACCTTCCCCAGATCGCCCGGGAAGCTCACTCCATTCGTGGCGGTGCCGCCAATCTCCATGCGGGGCGTGTGGCCAGAGCAGCAGGCGCCCTGGAAAAACAGGCCAAGGCAGGCCTGGCCAAAGATCTGTCCCTCCTGATGAAGGGCCTGGAGTGCGAATTCGACCATCTGGAAACCTTCCTCCGCAACCTTCAGGCTGAACGCGCGCGGGACGCTGCGCCGGGCTGACCCTTACGGGACGGTGCTATCCGGCGTCTTTTCCTGATCAGGGAGAGAGGTCGCCTCTTCCCCCATCACCGGAGGCCCTTCCAGGCTGATTCTGCCAATCTGGCCGGCCCTGAGTTCGAACAGCAGAATCTCCGCGGCCCGGTGTCTGTCGATTTCTCCACCGCTGACCAGACACCCCCGGCGCCGGCCGATCTCCTCCAGGGTGTCCATGGGGGTCTCTGCCAGTTGTGCCATCCGATAGCGGGCTTTGAGCGGCTCCGGATATCGGGCGCTGAGATATTCCAGGACAAAAAGAGCCACTTCCTTGTATTCCATGACCGTATCACCGATCGCACCGCTGGCCGCCAGCCTGTAGGCACCATCCTGATCACTCAGGTTGGGCCAGAGAATCCCCGGGGTATCCGAAAGCACGATGCCGTTCTTCAGATCGATATGCTGCTGACTCTTGGTGATGGCCGGCTTATCTCCGACTTTGGCAATGGCACGGCCGGCCAGGGTATTGATCAGCGTCGACTTGCCCACATTGGGAATTCCCACGACCATCACCCGCAGGGGCTTGCCCGGAACCCCTCTGTGGGGAGCCAGGGTGCGGCAGAGCTTTTGCAAACGCGCAACCGAGGTATGTTTCTTGGCTTCCAGGGCAATCGCCTTGACGCCATGCTGGCGTTCGAAAAACTCACTCCACAGCCGCGTCACCTGGGGGTCGGCCAAGTCCGCCTTGTTGAGCACTTTGATGCACGGTTTCTGCCCGCGCACCTCTGCCAGCAGAGGGTTGGCACTGGAGGCAGGCAGACGGGCGTCGAGCACCTCGATGACCACATCGATGGTGCGCATCGTCTCGCTCATCAGCCGGCGGGCTTTGTTCATATGTCCGGGAAACCACTTGATTGCCATCCGTCATTCTTCTTTCTGTTCGCAGGATAGCCGACACTATAGCACGGAAGGAATCCGACCGGTCAACCTCCGCACGTACTTTCTTTGCACACATCCATGGGTCGCGACCTGTGAAGTGCGCTAATGCACAGTATTGTGGTGTGATTCAGAACCGGCAATTTTACGAATGTGCACGTGGTAGGGAGAATGGGCTTCGCGTATAGTCTAACCATCGACGGACGTTAATGGCAGAACGACCGACGATCACAAACTTCTTCATCAAAAAGTAAAACGGTTCCCTTGGCGCGTCGAATTGCCCTCCTGATCGACGCGTCTTTTTTTTGTGCCGCTCTTCCCGATCCCCCCAATAGGTAGACGCTGCCGTCAATAGCCCACATGACAGTCGCGGCACAGGTCACTGTAATCCTCTTCCGGGGTCTTTCGATCGATCCAGCGGAGCTGAGACGGATGCGTCGCCTCCCGCAACGGGTGGGCATGACAGGTACTGCAGGTGATAGCGCCGTCGAAAAGCGGCACCACCTTGGGGTTTTCCAACCGTTCTCGTTCCTTGTTCCATTCCTTCACCCCTGTGGGATGAAACCGTTGATGACGGGAACCCATCCGGCAGCAATTGTGGCAGGTACGGCAGGTATCATCGATGGTGTCGGCCACGAGAAAAAGGTGACCTTGCGCTGCTTCTTCATGGGTGGGAATCTGTCGATGACAACTCGGGCAGCCCTGTGGATCCTGATGCGGATTCGGTTGAGCCCAGACACCGGCCGCGAAAGCAACGACAAGGCCGACCATCGGAACGCCTGCTCCCCAAGCTGATTTCATCCGATACTCCTTTCCTCAGGGCCCCCTGGCGGACCCCATTTTTTACCCAGTATAACGACCCCGCCGCAGGTTTCCACCGTAGGCACGGTGAAGAAATAAAAAAGCCACCGGGGATAAGTCCGGTGGCTTTTTTGCATTTGCATCGAGAGTGAGTCCTACGGATTCTGAACCGCCTTGAAGGCCTTGAGGTACTTCTGCAGAACGGCACGCTCACTGTCGTTGATCTGAGTGAACTCTATGCCGGAGCAGATCCCTTCGTCGGGACAGAATTCCTCATGAACAACCGTCCCCTTGAGTTCCACCACCTCGTCCTCAAGCCCCAGAGTGATCAGCACCGTATGATAATCTTCCAGCGGGACATGGGTCTGCAGAAGCAGGCCTTTTTCGCTGACGTTGCGGGTTCTCCCCATTCCCTGGTCAACCACCAGACCGTCTTGGTCGAGCACCACATAATCCAAAAAATTGAGAGAATCCTTGCGCGTCGATTCCCTTCTTTCCCGTTCGTCCATGGCTCTCCCCTGTTCAGAAAAGTTACATTTCCCGGAGATCTCCCCGCCCAGAATCCAAACAACCCGGCGAAGTTATTCTACAGGCATCCTCATTCAGTGGCAACGTGTTATTTTCATTCGGTCTTTCGATTTTCCTCCAGACGTATGGTCTGACCCGGATAGATCAGGTCCGGATTCTCGATGGCATTGTCATCCGCCAACTGCCGGTATCTCCAGGGACTGCCCGAGTGCTGGCGTGAAATATTCCACAGCGTGTCCCCCTTCCGGATGCGATAGAGGCCCCCCTCTCCCCCAGGAGCCGCATCGGACAGCGGATTGTCGGGCAAGGGAGCCAGTTCGTTCGCGGTCTGTCGGGTCCCCTGTCCTCCGCTGTCCACGCTGGCGACAGCCTCTGCGGGAACCGGCGCCGGTGCAGGTTGCGGAGCCTGCTCGCGAGCGGATTCCCAGGGGGGCGACTCCGCCATACTGTCAGGCGTGACAGCAACCTTCTCCGGCGCCAAGGGACGGTTCGGCTCTACAGATTCTGGCGATTTCATCAACGCGGAAGCCGTCTCTGCCTTTTTATGGGAAGGGATGGAAGACGAAGGCGTTGATGGCCGCCAGGACAGGGCTGCAACCACCATCCCTACGCAGACAACCGCCAGAGCGCTCCAAACCACCCACGGCGAGCTCCTGCGACGCCCTTTTCCGACAGGCTCCTCTGCGATTTTGAATATCCCCGCAGGGGGCATGTCGCCATCATTTTCTTCAAAAGTGGGGGGAGAAACTTCGTCCGAGGCCTGCTCAGGGTATCCGTCCTGCGACGATGGCTGAAAAGGGCGAGGCTCGAACAGCGGGTTCTCGACAGTTTCGTCGACAGCCGGCTCCGACGCTATCTCCCCACTCGGCTCCGGATCCAGGGAAATCCCCTGCGGGCTTGGCGAATCCTGCCGCTCCCCCGTATCCTCTTCGGGCTCTGAAACCCGGTCAGCCGCATCGGCGAGAAAAAGGGCTGCGGCACAGCCGGTCTCCAGGGGCGCATCGGTCGCCGGTTCCGCCTCATGGGAGGCGTCAACATTCGCAAAAATCTCAGATTCGGGGACAGCCTCGGGCGTTGGCGCGAAAACGGATTCCGGTGGGGTCCGC
>QKGY01000384.1 GCA_003250235.1 Desulfuromonadaceae bacterium | reverse complement strand
AGGGCACTGACCGTCGCATCGGACTGATAATACTGAACATCCGGATTATCGTAGCCTTCTGAACCGCAGCCGGCCAGGCAGGCGGCCAGGATCAACAGCAGTGACAGAGCCCATGCGGAAATCGCATCGCTCCTTTTTACGCCTCCATGCTTCATTGTTACCTCCTCGGTTAGTCGTGGAATTCCCCGTTTTACAGATCGAATTGGTCCGCAGTCAGATTCCTCAGGAAAATGGTGGGACGACCTTTGGGATTAACTATTAAATTAATTGAATTTTATGGCCTTTTTACCCTAGAATGAAGCGAGTAATTCGCATGGCGCTATGCGTCTGACGCATCACCTGAGGCTGCCCGATGGAATCGATCTACCTGAAGACCCTGCTAGAAGTTGTAAAGACCGGAAATCTGACCAAAGCGGCGGATGTCCTTTGCGTGACCCAGTCGGCCGTATCCCGCCGCGTCAAATTCATGGAAGACCAGTACGGTTACGAACTCATCGACCGTAGCGGCCCGCTGCTGAGACCGACAGCCGCCGGGGAGCTGGTCCTCGAAAAGGCGCAAAGGATTCTCGATATCGAGCAGGAGCTGCTCTCGGGACTTGGCCTGCTTAAGGGCAAGAAAACGCTGTCTTTCGCATGCACGCCAACCTTTGGGATCATTTATCTCCCTGAGATCCTCCGAGAATTCATGCTGTCAAACTCCGAAGCGGGCGATCTGAAGTTCATTATGGAGATGCCGGAAAAGATCCTGAAAGGAATGAAGGAGGGACTCTATGAGATGGCGGTTGTCGAACATTGCGAATGTTTCGACCTGACCGACTTCGAAACCATTTCTCTAACAGGAGACGAAATGGTGTTTGCTGCCTCGCCAGGGCTCGGCCTGGGCGGGACGATGGTGCCTCTTGAGACGTTGTTCAAGCAGACCCTGTTCGCACGCAACGAAGGGTGCTGCGCCAGAACGCTTCTCGAGAACAACCTCAGGAAACTGGGATTGGATAGCGGGAAATTCAGCCGGACCGTCGTGTACGACGATCTGCACATTATCGTCGATGCCCTGGTCCGAGGTGAAGGGATTGGCTTTATCTCCAACGAACTGATTCGCAGCCATGTTCAGGAAGGACGGCTGCAGGAGCTTCGCGTGGCCGGCTTCAACCACCATCGCAACCGCACCTTCGTTCACAACGGCTGTTTTCCCGACTGCAATTTAAGCGGACCCTTTGTCAAGGCAATCCTGAACCGCTTTAAGCACGGGCTGGCGGAATAAGACGCTCTTTAAGCACGGGCTGGCGGAATAAGACGCTCAGGGTTTTCCGATGAAAACGTCGCGGCCCGGTCCTTCGAAGGTCGCTCGGGAATCCTTTTTCGACCCGGTCGCTTCCCTTTCTCCCCGGCGCAAAAACAGAACCCTCCCCCCTTCCGCTCATCCAAACAGATTCACTCCCGTCCTGGCGGCGAGCATCAGCAGGAAAACGTCCGGAAATCTCCCGACCGTACCCGGCTTGAGCCGGGCATGCACGGCCCTGGTCTTCAGGCGGCCCCCAAGGTAGGCCGCCCGGCCGCACGCGACAAAACGAGCGGGTTCTCCGCGAGACCCCCCATTTTGACGCTTTACGGGCAAATGGACAAATTTTCAGCGGCCGGGGACAGATCGTTTCGGTCCGCGCCCCCTCAGGGCTGAACAACACGTTTCGTGTCAGGTTCTATCGCCCGCATCGACGCTGTAAGCAAACATCGGGATGTAGATGAGGGTCAGAACCGTGCCGATCAGCAGCCCACCGATCGCCACATCGGCCAGCGGGGAGAGGCGCTCCAGGCCGACCGCCCATTCGAAAGCGATCGGGATCATGCCGGCGATAGTGCCAAAGGCGGTCATCAGCACCGGACGAAACCGCACCCGGACGCTTTCCATGGCTGACTCGAAAGCGGTTTCCCCTTTATGGCGGTGTTGCTGGTAAAAGTCGATCAGCAGCACCGAGTTCTTGATGATGATGCCGAACAGCAGCATGATGCCGACCAGACTCGGCATGCAGCTGGGTTTGTTGAAGAGCAGCATCCCCCAGGAGGCGCCGATCATCGCCAGC
>QKGY01000196.1 GCA_003250235.1 Desulfuromonadaceae bacterium | reverse complement strand
GTCGATCCGTCCCTTGATCTGCTCGAGGATCGGCAAAAAGTCGCTGTTGATCAGCAACACGTCGTCTTCGGCGTGATCGATGGTGAACAGAATCTGGTCGGGGGAGAGGCGGATGTTGACCGTGTGCAGGACCGCCCCGATCATCGGCACGGCGAAGAAACACTCCAGGTAGCGGTGGCTGTCGTAGTCCATGACCGCCACGGTGTCGCCGGCCTTGACACCGAGTTTTTTCAGCGCGTGCGCCAGACGGCAGATGCGCTGGTGGAAGGTGGTGTAGTTGTAGCGCATCAGATCCCGGTAGACGATTTCCTGATCGGGGCAGGCTACCAGGGGCGTTTTGAGCAGGCTTTTTATTAGCAGCGGGTAGGCGTAGGCCGATTCGGTACGTTGGATGACATGGTCGCTCATGGAGGGATTCCTTTCGTCCGAGTGAAAATGGCATTGAAAGGGCGCATTATGGCCTAAAAATGTCGTTTTGGGTAGTCCCTCGTTGGGAACGCAGAAATGATCCGCTCTGGGCAAAAAAAAAGCGCACCTGCTAGGAGAGAGAGGCAAGTGCGCAAAAGGAAGGAGGTATGTGTTGTTGGTCAACGGTTTGGTCTGACCAGTTGTATTTACTCTATCAAGAAGATAGGAAAAGGTCAATACCGAGTTTGCAATTTTTAAGAGAGGAATTTTAAGAAAAAATCCGCCCGAGCAGGGTTGTTTCTGGGGTTGCAGGGGGAGCCCTTTATGGGTAGAATACCGCCATTTTTCAAAGAGGTGCCTTATGGATCGTAAAATGGTTCTCGTTACCATGACCGGGCAGGACAAGCCTGGCATCGTTGCGGCGGTCACCGGCAATATTGCCGCAGCCGGTGCGCGCATTCGCGATATTGAACAGACGGTCACGCATACGCTGCTTTCCTTCTCGGTGCTGATCGATTTCCCCACCGGGGAGAGTGACCAGAAACCGCTGATCAAGGATCTGCTTTTTCTGGCGAAGGAGCTCGGCCTCGACCTGGATTTCCAGGTGCTGTCGGAGTCGGACTACCGGAGGCGCACCACCAAGCATGGCTACGTGGTCACCATCCTCGGCGCAGAAGTCAACGCCATCTCTCTGGCGCGGGTCTCGCGGATACTGGCCGACCATCAGGTCAATATCGAACGGATCTCCAAGCTGACCCAGGGGCAGTTGCGCTGCGTGGAGTTTCTCATCACCACCCCGCCGGAACTGGATGTTAAAGCCATGACCCGTAAGCTGCTTCGGGTCGGGGCCAGTCTCGGGGTGGATGTGGCCGTACAGCGCGAGAGCCTGTACCGCCGGGCCAAGCGTCTGGTGGTCATGGATATGGACTCCACCCTCATCCGCATCGAGGTCATCGACGAGTTGGCCCGACTGGCCGGGGTGGGCGATCAGGTCGCCGAGATCACCCGGCGCGCCATGAACGGGGAACTTGACTTCCAGGGCGCCCTGCGCGAGCGGGTGGCTCTGCTCAAGGGGCTTTCGGTCGATGCGCTGGAGCAGGTCTATCGCAACATCCCCTTCACCCCCGGGGCCAAGACCCTGGTGCGCATCCTCAAGCGTCTGGGGTTCCGCACCGCGGTCATCTCGGGAGGGTTTAAGTTTTTCACCGATCGGCTCAAGACCGAACTGGGCCTCGATTATGCCTACGCCAACGAACTGGAGATCGCCGACGGCGTGGTGACCGGAGGCGTTCAGGGGGAGATTGTCGACGGAGCCCGAAAGGCGCAGCTTCTCGAGGAGATCGCCCATCAGGAAGGCATCACCCTCGATCAGGTGGTGGCGATCGGTGACGGGGCCAATGACCTGCCGATGCTCGGCAAGGCCGGGCTGGGCATCGCCTTCAACGCCAAAGCCCGGGTGAGGGAGCAGGCGGACTACCATATCAACCAGCAGAGCCTCGATTCCATCCTCTATCTGCTCGGCCTCTCCGAACGGGAGATGGCCGAGATCGATTCATGAAACTTCCCGGCCCTCTCGTCGAGGGCCGCCTTGTGCGGCGCTACAAGCGGTTCCTAGCCGATGTCGAGCTGGCCGACGGGACCGTGGTGACCGCCCATACCCCTAACACCGGCAGCATGAAGCAGTGCGCCGTGCCGGGGCACCCCGTGCTGATTTCCAATTCGGATAACCCCGAGCGTAAGCTGAAGTACACCTTGGAGCTGATTGCCGTCAACGGCCACTGGGTCGATACCCACACCCACCGCACCAACCGGGTGGTGGAGGAAGGGCTGCGCAATGGCACCATCGCCGGTCTGGAAGGCTATGCCGTCACGCCTGAATTTCCTTTCGGGGCGAGCCGGATCGATTTTCTGCTGGAGAAGGGTCAGGAAAAGGTTCTCGTGGAGGTAAAAAACGTCACCCTGTGCTGCTCCGCCGATGTTGCCTGTTTCCCCGATGCGGTCACCACACGGGGGCAGAAGCATCTGCGCGAACTGATGGCGGCCCGCCGCATCGGCTATCGCGCCGTCATCTTCTTTCTGGTCCAGCGCGGCGAGGCCCGGGCGTTCACCCCGGCCGATGTCATCGATCCCGAATACGGGCGGCTGTTGCGCCAGGCTGCCGTAAGCGGCGTGGAAGTCATGGCCTATCGCAGCCGGGTGAGTCCTGAAGAGAACAGCATCGGCGTGCGTCTGCCCGTAGTACTGGAATAATCCCCATGCGCGCCGTCGGCCTGATCACCGAATACAATCCCTTCCATAACGGTCATCTTCATCACCTGCGTCACAGCCTGGAACTCTCCGGGGCCGATGTGGCCGTAGCCGTGATGAGCGGGCATTTTCTGCAGCGCGGCGAGCCGGCCCTGGTCGACAAATGGGTGCGGGCGCAAATGGCCCTGGCCGCGGGGGTGGATTTGGTGATCGAACTTCCTTTGCCCTGGGCCTGTAACAGCGCCCCTCAGTTCGCGTCGGGGGCGGTCCGGGCCCTGGATGCTCTCGGCGGGGTGGAGAGCCTGTGTTTCGGCAGCGAATCGGGGGATCTTGCTGCCCTGCAGCGGTGCGCTGCTTTTCTTTGGGAACGGGACGGGGAGATTTCCGAGGCGACGGCTGCGCTGCTGCGCCAGGGCCTCAGCTATCCCCTGGCCCGGACCCGGGTGGCTGCCGAGATGGCGCCCGAAGAGGATTACACCGGGATTCTGGGAGGGGCCAACAACATCCTCGGCCTCGCCTACCTCAGGGCCCTCAGGAGCCACAACAGCTCTATGCGCCCATTGACCCTGCAGCGGGTCGGGGCCGGGTATCATGAGGAAGAGGCGGTGGCGGGGATTGCCAGTGCTACGGGTATTCGGCGGATGATCCGCGACGGGAAACCCTTCGGGGCGTTTGTGCCGGAAGGTTCTTGTGGCCCTCTGCGTCAGGCTCTGGAGCAGGGCTGCTGCCTGGACCTTGACTGTCTGCATCGCCTGCTTTTGGCGCGGATTTTACGTGGCGCCGAAACCCTGCGGGGAATCTATCAGGTCGATGCCGGAATCGAAGAGCGGCTGTTTGCCGCGGCGGAGTGCAGCGAGGGATACGCGGAACTGGTTGACGGCGTCAAGTCGCGTCAGTTCACCCGGACCCGTATTCAGCGTCTGCTCTGCTATGTGCTCAACGAGGTGCGGGCCGAGGAGATGGACTCCTTTCTGAATGCCGGTCCCCTCTATCTGCATGTGCTGGGGTTCAGCGAACGGGGTCGGCAATTTCTGGCAGCCCACCGCAAAACGCGCTCCCTGCCGCTGGTACAGAATTACTCGCGGATACGTTCCGTGCTGCGAAAGGTTTACGGGAAAGACAACAGACAGCTTCGACTGGCCGAGCGGATGCTGGCGCAGGAGGTACGGGCCAGCCGTACCTACACCCTGCTGCAGCGCCACTGGCCCGGCGGGCCGCGTGGCCTCGATTTTTACCGGGAAGTGCTTCGGGAGGGCTGAAAAGGGATTCAGTCGAGAATCAGGTCGGGAAGCTCGTTGCTGTCGTCCGCCTTGCGCGGAAAATGCTCCTCGAGCAGATCGGCGCAGCGACCGATGGCGGCGCACAGAGCCTCGCAGGCGTTTCCGCGACGGATGCCTTCGGTGACCCGGGAAACGATCTCTTCCCAGGCCTGGGAGGGCACCTTGGTGTGGATGCCGCGGTCCGCCAGAACGTGGACGCGGCGCTCGAACAGGGAGATCAGGATCAAAACCCCGGTTTCATCGCGGGTGTGGTGCAGCCCCCGCTCCACGAAAGAGACCAGCGCCTTTTCCTCGACCTCGCCGCGGATTTCTTCGGGATGGATAAGGCGCCTTTTGAGCCCCGGAAAAGCCCGGATCAGGAGCTTGAACGGGAAGTAGGCGAGGGCGAACACCGGAAGAAAAACCCAGACCGACGAGCCGCCGAATGCCCAGCTCACCGTGACGGCCAGAGCCAGAGAAAACAGCACCCCGCCCAGGATCTCGGATCGCGGGTAGTCGTAGCTGGCGTCGACCACCATCGGCACGATCTCTCCGCTGGTTCTTGCCTCTGCCCGGCGAACCGCCTCTTCGATGCGCTGCTGCTCCTCTTGTGTGAAAAACGTTTTTGCTCGAACCATCGTGTTATCCCGTCTTAAGAAGACCGGCCGGAAACTTTGCTCCCGGCCCCTCCGTGATCGCTCTGGGGGACTTTCTACCATCCTCCGGAAGCGCCGCCGCCTCCAAATCCGCCGCCACCGCCGCTGAAGCCTCCGCCTCCGAACCCGCCACCGCCAAAGCCACCGCCCCCGAAAGGAGGGCCGCCGATCCAGAAGCCGCTGCGCCGTATGCCGCGACGGCTGCGACCGCCGGTCAGAAAAAGCATGCCCGGGCCCAGGAACAGCAGCAGGGCGAGAAAACCCAGCGGATGGCGTTCCTTGGTACGCGTTTTTCCGGTCCCTTGGTATTCGCCTCGCACGGCCTCCGTCATGGCCGTCACGCCGGCGGCGATGCCGCCATCGAAATCCCCCTGACGGAAACGCGGCCGAATCTCCTGATCGATGATGCGCCCCGACAGAAGATCGGTGAGACGGCCTTCAAGCCCGTAACCGACTTCGATGCGCATTTTGCGATCGTCCCTGGAGATTAGCAGCAGAGCGCCGTTGTCCTTGCCCTTCTGGCCGATTCCCCAGTGCTCCGCGACGCGCAGGGAATACTCCTCCAGGGGCTCCCCCTGAAGCGAGGCGATGGTCAGGACGACGATCTGGGTCGAGTCGCTTTGTTCAAAACGGGTTAAAAAGCGTTCGATTTTCTGCGCCATCTCCGGGGAAAGCAGACCGGCGTAATCGTTGACGTGCCCCCGCAAGGGGGGGACGTCCAGACTCTGGGCCGTCTTTGGCGTCAAAAAAAGCAGGAATATCAGCAGGGGCAGAAGCGCCCGAAGCGGTTTCATCCTAGAAGCTCACCTTGGGTGCCGTCGCCGCGCCGGCATCGGCCTTGAACGGTTCCTTGCGCTCGAGCTTGAGCAGGAACTTGTTGGTCAGGTTGTTGGGAAACGTAC
>QKGY01000328.1 GCA_003250235.1 Desulfuromonadaceae bacterium | reverse complement strand
GCCACCGCGCAGTTTTTTATCAACACCGAGGATAACAAGTTCCTGGATAACACCGGTACGGATCCGGCCAATTTCGGCTATGCGGTATTCGGGAAGGTTGTAGACGGGATGGACGTGGTCTATACCATCGAGCAGCAGGCCACGACGAAAGTTGGCGGGCATGACGATGTTCCCAAAGAACCCCTGGTCATTACCAAAGTTACGGTGATTGATTGACAGGCCTTTGTTGTCATCTTCATAAGCACTTCGCAAGGCCAGTTCCATGAAGGAACTGGCCTTGTTTTTTGGAATGACTGACAGAGATTATCGAAAAATGCCGGTAAGCTTGTACGGATTACGGTAAAATTTACAGGACAATCCTCGATTTGCCTGTACACTGGAGACCTGCTTATGCCTGAAGCCAATATCCTGTTTCAGCCCGTTGGGCAATTCTGCCAACGTCATGTCGTCACCTGCCCCCCTACGGACACGGTGACGAAAGCGGCAGGGATCATGAGCACCAAAGGGGTTTCCAGTGTGGTTGTCACCGAAAACTCTCTTCCTGTCGGCATCCTGACCGACCGGGACTTGCGCAACAAGGTGGTATCTGCCGGCATGGATCCGGGAGGGATTGTCGTCGCGGAGATCATGACCTCCCCCCTGCTCGTTGTGGAAGAGACGGCCTTCCTTTTTGAAGCCCTTTACCGGATGTCCCGCCACGATATTCACCGTATCGGGGTCGTTGATGCCCATGGCAATCTTGTCGGTATTGTGACCGATTCGGATATCCTCAGACTTCAGACCCGGTCTCCTCAAAAGATGATCCGGGATATTGAAGAGGCGCAAACCTTCGCTGACCTCAAGGATATGCACCATCGTATTCAGGAACTGGTCCTTCACCTGACCGGTACCGGCGTGTCCACGCGGGATCTTGTTCGTCTTATTGCGCACCTGAATGACCAGTTGCTCCTGCGTCTGATTTCGCTGCTGAGGCAGGACCGTTTCGCCGATCTCCCCAAACCCTTTGCGTTTGTCGTTCTGGGGAGTGAAGGGCGCAGGGAGCAAACGCTGACCACGGATCAGGATAATGCGCTCGTGTATGCCGATGAGCTGAACAGCGAAGAGGTCAGACATCTGGAGGATTTTTCGCAGGCTTTAATCGATGCCCTGATCGCCGTTGGCGTTCCTCCCTGTCCTGGGGGAATTATGGCCAAGAATCCCCCGTGGCGAAGAAGTCTGAACCAGTGGCGAGAGGAGATTGACCGCTGGGTCGGGAACATCACCTCGGAAAATATCCTCAAGGCCAGTATGTTCTATGACCTTCGAATCCTGCACGGGGATGACGAGCTGGAAAAATCTCTTAAAGGATACCTTGCTCAGTGCTTACGTGGAAACGATGTCTTCCTGGCCCGGTCAGCGATGAACGTGATGCGGTTCAAGCCTCCTCTCGGAATGTTCGGGCGTATGCGTGTGGAGAAAGAGGGGCCCCACCGGGGCAAGCTGGATATCAAAAAAGCCGGCATTTTTGCCATCACCGAAGGCGTCAAGGTTCTTTCCATGGAAGCAGGCCATATGGATGGCGGTACGCGCGAACGTCTTGAAGCGCTGGTCGCTACGGGCATCCTAGGGCGGGAGCAGGCCGAGGATCTTGAGGCCAGTTTCAATTTGCTGGTGCATTTACGCCTGCGTGGACAGGTGGCATCCATCCGACAGGGGCATGAGGCGGACAATTTTATTCCCATGGATCACCTCAACCGTATGGAAAAAGGGCGGTTGAGGCTTGCCCTGGAAGGGGTCAGAGAGTTCCAGGAGTTTCTGCGTTTTCGTTTCCGTCTCGATCTGCTTCGTTAACCCGATCATGGAGGATGAGGAACGGGTCAGAAAACCGTCTTGTCAGTAGATCTTTCTTTTGGAAAATGTAGAACCGAGGACATTGAAGGTGTTCTCTACAATGAACATGGAAAAGGGGTCGTTGGTAAAGACAATCTCCTCAAGACGTTTAAGCTGGATATTGTTGATCACGACCATCAGAACTGTTTTTTCCCGTCGATGATAGGCACCGACGGCCGGAAGAAAGGTCGCACCGATCTTCATGTGGGACATGACTTGATCGGCAATTTCCTGGGGTTTTTCCGAGATGATCAGGGCCAGCTTGCGCTGGTTGAACAACGACAAGCAATAATCAACAGTCACGGAGGTGATGAATACGGCGATCATCGAGGCAATCACCAGATCGTTGTCCAAAGTGGCGAAGCTGAAGGTAAACAGCAGACTATTGAATATAAAATAGAATTTTCCGACCCCGATGTTGTATTTCTGATTGAGAATCACCGCAGCGACATCGAGCCCTCCGTTAGAGCCCAGGGACCGAAGCACCATCCCGGCGCCGGTTCCAATAAAGACCCCGAAGGTCACGGCGGCATACAACTGGTTGGAAAGGGCGATCCGGAAATCGACCAGCATGAAAAAAAGCGACAGGGAAAGCATGGCGAGAAAGCTGTAGCCGAGAAAACGTCTGGAAATAAAAATGTAACCGAGAATGAACATCGGGATATTGAGCAGCAGATAGATCAGGCCCGTGTTCAGCATGCCAGTCGTATAGTGGACGAGGGTGGCTATGCCAAAGAGACCGCCGGGGACAAATCCCTGGGGTTCGCCCAAGGCTTTGAACCCGATCGCCTGGATCAATGATCCGAGGAGAATTAGCCCACAGTTCCAAAACAGAGAATAGGTGAAACGATTGTTTTTTGCTGACATTTTATCCCTCCCTATCGAGAGGTTTAGAAAAAACATATCCGCCGGCTATTGTCAAATTCTTCAAGACGTGAAAATCTGAATGCGATCGGGTTTTTCAGAGGATCGAATTGGGTTGCTGAATGAGAATTATTAATTACATCGTCTGGAAATTCAGAGCTTTGGAGGATCGCAGGGCGGGTCGCTTGAACCGCCTTCTCTTCCAGATTTTCTACGGCTTTTTCTTTGCCGGATTCCTGGTTTCGTTTCCCGTTTTTGCCTCCGAACTCGAAACGACGATCCAGGCCGGTTACAGGCAGGACCAATTGGATTGGAATATCGCCGGGGGCGGTGTCAACGTTCTTTCCGAACTCTCCTGGGATAACCTGCGTATCTATGAAGTAGAAGGTCGGGGTCGTTATGAATACCTTCCGCGTACCCGTCGATTCGGATTGGCACTTGAAGGTTCCTTGGGTTATGGCGTCATTGATTCGGGGGAGAATCAGGATTCGGATTATTCGGGGAGCGATCGCACTCTTGAATGGTCGCGGTCCAATAACCGCACGGACGGGGGGCATGTGCTGGATGCATCGCTCGGGTTGGGGGTTCCCTATCTGTCGTCGTTGGCCGACGTGCGATTCACCCCTTTGCTGGGATACTCCTATCATCGGCAGAAACTGGTCCTGACCGACGGAGTGCAAACCCTTTCGGAGCAGGCGCTTGCAGACCAGTTCTTTGGGGCCGGGGAGGTGACGGTTCCGCCTCAGGGTGCCTTTTCTGGCCTTGACAGCTCGTATTCCACGCAATGGTATGGGCCTTGGGCGGGGCTGGAAGTCGCCAGTCGTGAGGATAAACGGTTTTCCTTCTCCGGGCGATTCGAGTATCACCTGGCCGAGTACCGTGCGGAAGGGGACTGGAATCTTCGCGACGACTTACAGCATCCCAAGAGCTTCTCCCACGATGCCGTCGGAAGGGGGTTGGTGGGCGAGGTGGCGGGTCGTTATCGGATGACCCCACGCTGGGCGCTGCACCTGGCCGTGGATTACAGCGACTGGAGAGCCTCGGACGGTACCGATATCATCTATCTGGCAGATGGAACGGTGGCAAGGACGCGACTGAACGAGGTCAACTGGACCTCCTTTGCCGTGAAACTGGGGGCCGTATACCGGTTTCCCTGAGGGGTGCTTTGAGACAAGGTTATCGACAACGGGGCTCTGGCCTACAAGGGAGGCGAAGTCCCTTCATCCCATGGCTTGTCGGGTTGTTTTTTCTGTCCTTGCTGACCTCGGGATGCGCCTCCAGCGGTAAAGGATACGCGGAATTTCAATGGCGTTTCCCTATCCCTTCAAAAGAGTCGCAGAAAAAAGCGCCGAAGCCGGCCCTCTCTCCCGAGAATGGGGAGTCGGTCATCCGTGAAAATCCCTAGCAGCAAATGTGGCAGGAGGGAAAACCGTTTGCCGCGTCAGAGAAAGGAGCACGGAAAGGATGCCCTCATCTTGGAACGCATCGGGACTGGAAGGTCTTGCTTTTTCATTGACGGTGCTTCTTGCAGCCGTGTTCGCAGGATCGCTGGTTTATTTCATCCTGTTTCGCTGGCTGCTTCGTTTTGCGGAACGGCCGGAAACCAGACTGGACACGGTCCTGGTCCGGTATTGGCGGGGGCCCGCCCGGCTATTGCTGCCGCTCTTTCTTATCCTGGTTGCCGCTCCGTCCCTGAGATTTTCCGATACGCTGCAACCGATACTGCGTCATATGTTCAACCTTGCTTTTATCGCGGTGCTTGCCTGGCTGTTCGCCAACACGGTATTTGCCCTTCGCGATCTGATCCTCTCCCGCTACGATGTCTCTTTGTCGGATAATCTCAAGGCGCGTGCGGTTCACACCCAGATCAATGTCCTCGTCAAAATTCTGCTGGTCATCATTGCCGTGGTCGCGGCATCGACCATGCTGATGAGCTTTGAAAAGATCCGTCAGGTGGGGGTCAGCCTTCTCGCCTCGGCCGGTCTGTTCGGAATTATCGCGGGTTTTGCCGCCCAGAAAAGCCTGGCGACACTCTTTGCAGGGATTCAGATCGCCCTGACCCAGCCGGTGCGAATCGACGATGTCGTCATTGTCGAAGGGGAGTGGGGGCGTATTGAGGAAATTACCCTGACCTACGTGGTTGTCCGAATCTGGGATCTGCGACGCCTGATTGTGCCGATCACCTATTTTCTGGACAAACCGTTTCAGAACTGGACGCGAACTTCAGCCGATATTCTGGGGACCGTTTTCCTTTATGTCGACTATACCCTTCCTGTAGAAACGCTGCGACGGCAACTGCGCAGTATTCTCGAAGAGTCTGCCTTGTGGGATGGGAAAGTGTGTAATCTGGTGGTCACGGAAGCCCGGGAGAGTACGGTGGAAGTGAGAGCCCTCATGAGCGCTCGGGATTCCAGTTCCGCCTGGGATCTGCGTTGCGAAGTGCGTGAGAAGCTGTTGTTTTTTCTGCAGGAGAATTATCCCGAAAGCCTACCACGATTCAGGGCCGAGATCGGTACGCCAGGCGTCTGCACAGGCTCTAAGGCCTGTGCAGACGCCTGTCATGGTTCTGAAAAAGACGATCAATCCCTGGTCAGGTCGCCATAGGCGTCGATGCGCCGGTCCCTGAGAAACGGCCAGATGCGACGGACAGTCTCGCTGCGCTGCCGATCCAGGGTGACCATCAACACCTCTTCCTGTCTGCCGGCCTGAACGAGAATTTCCCCCTGACATCCAGCCACGAAGCTGTTCCCCCAGAACTGGGCTCCCTGACCTCCGGTCTCTGGTGACGGCTCGAATCCGACCCGGTTGACGCTGATCACCGGAATGCCGTTGGCGACCGCGTGACTGCGCTGAATGGTGATCCAGGCCTGCAACTGGCGTTGCTGTTCGTCTTCGTCATCCAGAGGGTCCCATCCGATGGCTGTGGGGTAGATCAGCATATCGGCTCCGGCCATGGCCATCAGGCGGGCGGCTTCCGGATACCACTGGTCCCAGCAGACCAGCACGCCCAGTCGGCCTACCGAGGTGTCGATGGGGGAAAACCCCAGATCGCCAGGGGTGAAATAGAACTTTTCATAATAGCCGGGATCGTCGGGGATGTGCATCTTGCGGTACATGCCGGCGATCGTTCCATCCTTCTCGAGCACGACCGCGGTGTTGTGATACAGACCCGGGGCTCTTCGCTCGAACAGGGAAGTGACCAGAACGATCCCCAGTTCACGGGCGAGGGCGCCGAAGGCTTCGGTGGATGGTCCCGGGATGGTTTCGGCCTGGTCGAAGCAGCGCGTATCTTCACTCTGGCAGAAATACAGGCCGGTATGTAGCTCCTGCAAGACGACCAGTTGGGCGTCCTGAGAAGCCGCCTGGCGGATACCCTTCATGCTGGCGCGCAGGCTGGCGTCCCGGTCGGCGCTGCAGCTCTGCTGAACCATTCCGACAATCAGGTCATTCATGGCAGAACTCCTTGAGGCAGCTGCATGGTGA
>QKGY01000107.1 GCA_003250235.1 Desulfuromonadaceae bacterium | reverse complement strand
CAGAAGATTCTCGTACGCCACATCCGCTTCGAGGGCAATACGGTCTTTACCGACAAAGAGCTGAAAAAGGTCATGGATACCAAGGAAAAGTGGTTTCTATCCTGGCTGACGAACCGCGGCACCTACAAGGACGAAGTTCTTGAAATGGATCTGGACATCATTGCCGACCAGTATCTCAATAAGGGGTATGTTCAGATCAAAGTAAAGCAACCCCAGATTACTTTCACTCCGGACAAGAAATATATGGATCTTCTGATCGAGATCCAGGAAGGAGAGCAGTTTCGGGTCGGAGACGTCCAGATCCAAGGGGATCTCATCCGTGACAAAGGGGAACTCTTTGCCCTGCTTAAACTCAAGCAAGGGGATGTATTCAGCCGAGAACTTCTGCGCGGCGACATCTCTACCCTGAACGATCTGTACGCCAATCAGGGCTACGCCTATGTCAACGTTTCTCCGGTAACACGACTCGATAATAAGGAACGCTTGGTCAATATCCTCTACGATATCGAACAGGGCGTTCAGGTGACTATTGATCGCATCCACATTACGGGAAACACCAGGACGCGGGACAAGATCATACGCCGGCAGATGAAGCTGATCGAGGGCGATCTCTACAATTCCACCAAGATCAAGGATAGCCGCAACAAGATCAATAACCTGGGTTTTTTCGAGGATGTCAACGTCTCTACCAGCAAAGGGCCGGAAGAGTCTTTGATGGACGTCGATGTCGAGGTCAAGGAGAAGCCAACCGGAACCTTCAGTATCGGTGGCGGCTACTCGTCTGTGGACGGGTTTGTCGCGCAGGGCTCGGTCTCCCAGGATAACTTTCTGGGGCGGGCTTTGCGTCTGAATCTTTCTGCTTCTCTGGGCGGCAGTACCACAACCTACCAGTTGGGGGTTCTCAATCCTTATTTTCTCGACACGGATCTGGCCCTTGGTGGGGACGTGTACAATACCGACCGGGAGTATACGGATTTCTCGAAAAAGACCACCGGTGGCGACGTCAAGCTGGGATTTCCCCTGACCGAGAACACCCGGTTGTTCTTTGTCTATCGCTATGAGAAGAAAGAGATTTACGACGTCGATCCTGATGCCTCCGATTACTGGAAGGATCAGGAAGGCAAATCGACTCTGTCATCCCTGTATTCTTCCTTCTCTCTCAATACCACGGATTACCGCCCTGACCCGACGAGCGGTAATGTCGGAGAACTCTCCTGGGAGGTTGCCGGGCCGGGAGGCACCGAGTATTTCAGCAAATATATCCTTGATCATCGCATTTTCTTTCCCTGGAAATGGAGCACGGTTTTCTCCATTCATGGCCAGGTTGGGTATGTCCATAAACTCACCAACAAGGAGATCCCTATCGATGAAAGGTTTTTCCTCGGTGGCATCAATACCCTGCGGGGGTTTGCTACCCGTGAGGTCGGTCCCCGGGATGCGGATGGCTACTATATCGGTGGCGACAAGGAAGCCTTTTTCAATTTCGAATACACCTTTCCTCTGATCAAGGATCTCGGCTTCAAAGGACTTCTCTTTTTCGATACGGGGAATGCCTGGGGCGAAGACGAGGAGTTCTTTTCCACCATGCGTTACAGTGCAGGGTGGGGAATTCGCTGGAACAGCCCCATGGGGCCCTTGCGACTTGAATGGGGATACAATCTGGATCCCAAAGATTATGAGGATAACTCACGTTTCGAGTTTTCTATCGGACGGTTTTTCTAAAGCCCAACCTACTGAAAAAAGGAGTATTTCATGAAACGACTGATCGCATTGACCCTTATGGTTCTCTTCCTTTCTGCTGTTCCTGCGCTGGCCGAAGAGGTGAAAATCGGCTATGTGGACCTGCAGAAAGCGTTGAATACATCCGAGGCCGGTAAGGCGGCGAAGGGGAAAATTGATGCTTCCGTTAAGAATTACCAGGAAACGATCAAAACCCGCGATGCCGACCTGAAAAAACTCAAGGACGAACTGGAAAAACAGTCCCTGGCCCTGAGTGCCGATGCCCGTTCGGCCAAAGAGCGTGACTATCAGCAGAAGGTCAAGGAGTTCCAACGTTTCACCAAGGATATTCAGGAAGAACTGCAGCAGAAGGATGCTGACTATACCCGCCAGATCATCGAAGAGCTGCTCAAGGTTGTTCAGGAGTTCGGGCAGAAAGAAGGTCTCTCCATGATTTTCGAGAAATCGGAGAGCTCGGTTCTGTATGCCGACAAGAAAGTGGACCTGACCGATAAGGTTATTGAGCGCTACAACGAGCAGTTCAAAAAACAGGGCGGCAAGTAACTATGGAAGCCACGGCGACTCTTAAGGAACTTGCCGAACTGGTCGGCGGTTCGGTTGTCGGTGACGGGGCACTCTCCATTGGAAACGTTGCCCCCATTGATACGGCGGGGCAGGGGGACATCACGTTCGTTGCCAACGCCAAGTATTTGTCGCGGCTCCAGACCACCAAGGCGTCTGCGGTTATCGTGGCTCCCGGGGTTGACGCCCCGGGATTGGCCATGCTGGTCTGCCGCAATCCCTATCTGGCTTTTGCCAAGATTCTTACCCACTTCAGGGTGCGTAAGGCTCCGCCCAAGGGCGTGATGGCAGGAGCATGGGTTGATCCTTCCGCCACTCTCGGGGACAATGTCACCATTTATCCCGGATGTTATGTTGCTGAAAATGTCGTGATCGGCAGCGGAACGGTTCTGCACCCCGGAGTGGTTCTTTACGCGAATGTGCGTATCGGCGAAGACTGCCTGCTTCATGCAGGGGTTGTCGTCCGGGAGGAATGTGTTCTAGGGAACCGGGTCATCGTGCAGCCTTCAGCTGTTATCGGTTCGGACGGTTTTGGTTTTGCTCCGGATGGCACCACATACTACAAGATCCCCCAGGTTGGTATCGTCGTGGTGGAAGACGATGTGGAGATTGGCGCTGCAAGCTGCATTGATCGTGCTGCCATGGGCGAGACCCGCATCCGCAGGGGAGCCAAGTTGGACAACCTGGTTCAGATCGGTCATAACGTGAGTATTGGAGAAGACACTGTTCTGGCTGGCCAGGTGGGTATTGCCGGCAGTACCGTCATTGGAAACCACTGCACCTTTGGAGGGCAGGCCGGTACGGCGGGGCACATCAAGATCGGCGACAACGTCATGGTCGGCGGTCGTGGGGGCATCGCCGGCGATACGGAACCCAACCAGGTGCTCTCCGGGGCGCCGGCCATCCCGCACAAGGAATGGCTCAAGGCGTCGATGGGGTTTGCCAGGTTACCTGAGATGCGCAAGGAACTGTTGCGATTGAAGCGTCAGATTGACGAATTTGAGCGGTTGCTAAAGGAGAGATAGAACAAAATGGTTCTTAATACCCAGGAAATCATGAAGATGCTTCCTCATCGATATCCTTTCCTGCTCGTGGACAGGATCATTGAGCTCGAGGAGGGGAAGAAGGTTATTGGCATCAAGAATGTGACGATCAACGAGCCCTTTTTCCAGGGACATTTCCCGGGGCACCCGATCATGCCCGGAGTATTGATCATCGAGGCCATGGCCCAGGTCGGTGGCCTCTATGCCATGGTTGTCAACAATATCGGTGATGACAAGGTGACGTATTTTGCCGGGATCGATCATGCCCGGTTCCGTAAACCGGTCGTTCCGGGAGACGTGCTGCGCATTGAACTGGAGATGGTCAACTGCAAGCGCGGTCTTTACTGCTTTACCGGCAAGGCCTTTGTCGAAGACGTTCTTGTCGCCGAAGCAGAATTGAAAGCCACCTTTGCCCCGCGTCAGGAGTCCTGAACCGTATGATTCATTCAACCGCCATCATTCAGCCGGGTGCTCAGATCGACCCGTCTGCAGAGATCGGTCCCTATGCCGTCATCGGAGAAAACGTGCGAATCGGTGCCGGCACGACTGTCGGCCCTCACTGCGTGATCGAAGGATGGACCGAGATCGGCCAGAACAATAAAATTTTCCAGTTTGCCTCTGTCGGAGCCGTTCCCCAGGATCTCAAATTCCACGGTGAAAAATCCACCCTGCGCATTGGCGATGGCAACACGATCCGTGAATTTGCCACCCTGCACCGGGGTACCGAGGACGGAGGGGGCGAGACGGTTGTCGGCAACAGATGCCTGCTCATGGCCTATTCCCACGTGGCACATGACTGTATTGTCGGCAACCAGGTCATTCTGGCCAACGGCGCCACCCTGGCCGGGCATGTTCAGATCGACGATCATGCGATTCTCGGGGGGCTTTCCGCCGTTCACCAGTTTACCCGCGTTGGCTGCCATGTCATGGTCAGCGGTGGTTCGATGGTCGCTCAGGACATTCCCCCCTACACGATCGCTCAGGGGGACCGGGCCAAAACTGTCGGCCTGAATCTGATCGGACTTAAACGGCGTGGCTTTTCCGATACATCGATCCGTGGGATCAAGCAGGCCTACAAACTGATCTATCGGTCTGGCCTTCGTATGGAAGAGGCGCTGGCTAAAATTGACCAGGACATTGACAAGAGCCCTGAACTTCAGGTTTTTGTCGATTTCATTCAGAACAGTCAGCGCGGCATCGCCCGCTGAGCAGCACAGGCCAACCTCTGGAGTGATTTTGACTGGCGAGAACCCCAAGAGAAGGGCCCTTATTGTGACCGGAGAGGCTTCCGGGGATCTGCATGGCGCCAACCTGATCAGGGCGGCTGCTCTGGTGGACCCCGGACTGTCTTTTTTTGGCGTGGGCGGAAAGCGCATGGCGGAGGCCGGGTGCGATATTCTGATCCCCAGCGAAAAACTTGCCGTTATGGGGCTGGTGGAAGTCCTGGCCAATATCCGGGTTATTTCCCGGGCAATGAAAGAGCTGCGCGCTGTTCTCGAAGGAAAAGACCGTCCGGATGTTCTCATTCTGATCGATTACCCTGGGTTTAACCTGAGGCTGGCGGCTTATGCCAAAAAGGCAGGGGTTCCAGTCCTTTATTACATCAGTCCCAAGGTGTGGGCCTGGCGTCAGGGGCGTGTGAAAAGAATTGCCTCGGTCGTCGACAAGTTGGCCTTGATATTTCCCTTTGAGGAGAAATATTTTCAGGGGCTGGATGTTGATGTGGAATATGTCGGCAACCCCCTGATGGACGAGGTGCAGCATCTCAGGGACCGCGGTGAGGTTCTCCGCCAGCATGGGATTGAGGAGACTACTGCTCCTGTGGTCGGGTTGTTTCCCGGCAGTCGGCGCAATGAGATCCGCTACAACTTCTCGACCCTGGTTCAAAGTGCGAAATGGATTCTGCGCGAGAAACCAGCGGTTCGATTTCTTCTTCCCGTCGCACCTTCTCTGGATCGGGAGATGTTCCAGGCGTTGCTTGCCGAAGAGTCCCTCCCCGTCATCCTGACGGATGAGAATATCTATGACGTGGCGCATGCCTGTGACGCCGTGATCTGTGTTTCCGGGACGGTGACGTTGCAGACTGCCCTTGCGGATACGCCCATGGCCGTCGTCTACAAGATGGCTCCCCTGAGTTTTGCGGTGGCCAAGCGTCTCGTGAAGATCGCCCATGTCAGCCTGGTCAATATCGTTGCGGAACAAGCTGTCGTCAAAGAGTTTCTCCAGGATGAGGCCACGGCTGACAAGATCGGAAACGAGATTCTTAGGATTCTCGACTGCCCAGAGTATCGGGATACAATCCGCCAGGGTCTTTCCCTGGTCAAAAAAAAGATCGGTTCTCCGGGCTGCTCGGCGCGTGTTGCGCAGATGGCCTCGGCTATGAGCCGTGGAATGGGCGTATCTTCGTCCCCAGGAAGGCTTTGTGACCAATAAGGGCACGCAAATATACAAACGGCTTCTCACCTATACGCGTTCCTGCCGGGGGAGAATCATCGTTTCGGTGATCGCTTCGCTGGGTGTCGCGGGTTCTGACGCTGCGGCTGCCAAGTTGATTCAGCCGTTTATCGATCGCCTGGTGGTGGCCGGCGATGTCTCTCTGGTGAAACTCGTCCCGATTTTTGTTTTGGGGCTCGCTACAATCAAAGGGGTATCGCGGTTTATTCAGGAGTATTACATCAAGACGGCTGGCCAACTGGTCATGCAGGATATCCGCAACGACCTCTTTGCGCATTCCATTAACCTCGGCATGCGGTATTTCTCCAAGATCTCTTCTGGGCCTCTGATGTCGCGTATTCTCAACGATGTCAACGTGATTCAGGCCTCGGTGGCAGAAGTGCTTGTCGGAATTCTGCGCGAGGGGATCACCTTGATTGCGCTGACGGGAGTCGCGTTCTACGGGGACTGGAAGCTGACGGCCATGGCATTTGTCGTGCTCCCCCTGGCGGCCTGGCCCGCCTCGTCCATCGGAAAACGCATTAAACGTTATACCCGAAGCGGTCAGGGAGCCATGGGGCAGTTGACCAAGGTTCTGGAGCAGACCTTTTCCGGGGTCAAAGTGATCAAGGCATTCGGCACCGAAGAGAGAGAGGTTGACCGGTTCAAAGACGAAAACCGATTTTATTACCGTTTTCTTCGCAAGGTGATCAAGTACGATGCGGCGTCGTCACCGGTGATGGAAATCATGTCCTCTTTCGGCGTTGCGGCCGTGCTCTGGTACGGACTGCATCGCGTCATTTCCGGGGGGATGACGCAAGGGGAGCTCTTCTCCGTCATCGGCGCCATCATGTTCATGTACACCCCGGCCAAACGGCTTTCCAAAATGTACAATCGAATTCAGCAGGCCATAGGCGCGGCCGAGAGGGTGTTTGAGCTTCTGGGACAACCGCGTGACATCGCCGATGAGCCGGGGGCAGAACCTCTGTTGGTTGATCACGGCAAGGTCTCCTTTGATCATGTGGTGTTCTCCTATGGAGAAGAACCGGTTCTTCAGGATGTCAGTCTGGAAGCCCTTCCCGGGGAAGTCGTTGCCCTTGTCGGACCCAGCGGCGCCGGAAAGTCGACCATTGTCGCCCTGGTCAACCGTTTCTATGATCCGCAGTCCGGTTCGATCCTTATCGATGGCCAGAATATCCGTCAGGTGACCTTGTCGAGTCTGAAAGCCAGTCTGGCCATGGTGGATCAGGAGACCTTTCTGTTTAACGATACAATCGCCAACAATATCCGTTACGGGCGCCCCGGCGCATCGGACGAGGAAGTCGTGGAAGCCGCGCGACAAGCCTTTGCCGATCCGTTCATTTCGCTCCTCCCCTCAGGGTACGAGACCGAAATCGGCGACCGCGGGTTAAGACTTTCCGGCGGGCAGCGCCAGCGGATTTGTATTGCCCGGGCCATTCTTCGTGACGCGCCAATCCTGATTCTCGATGAGGCCACCAGCGCTCTGGATACCGAAAGCGAGGCGATGGTGCAGAAAGCCCTAGCCAACCTGATGGAGAATCGAACGACCTTTGTGATTGCGCACCGCCTCTCGACCATCATGCATGCCGACAAGATTGTGGTCCTCGATCAGGGGCGTGTTGTCGAAGCCGGAAAGCACCAGGAACTCCTGGATAAAGGCGGCTTGTACAAAAAGCTTTACGATATTCAGTTTCGAGCCTGATCATGATCAAGCGGTTCATGGATAAAATAATTCTCGTTCTGGCCCCGTTCCTGGCTGCCGGGATAATCCGTTTGCTGTATTTCAGCCTTCGGGTGGAAACCCTCGGTGAAGAGCATCCCCGATCGTTCTGGAGTCAAGGAGATCATGTGATCCTGGCATTTTGGCATGATCAGTTGCTGTTGATGGCTGCCGGATATCATGGTCCCGGTTCGAAGATTCTTATCAGCGCTTCCAAAGACGGGGAGCTGATTGCGCGGACCATGCGGTATTTCGGTCAGGATGCGGTGCGCGGTTCGTCCTCCCGGGGTGGACGGAGTGCTTTCAGGCATCTGGTCAACCTGGGCAAAGAACCTGTCGACCTGGTCATCACTCCTGACGGACCCAAGGGCCCGCGGCACCAGGTCAAAGAGGGGGTTGTGCAGCTGGCTCGTCTCAGTGGCCGACCTGTAATTCCCATGGCGTTTGTCGCCAGCCGGGGGCATCGTTTTGCCTCCTGGGACCGCTTCCTTTTGCCTTATCCCTTTGGGCGGGGCGTGTATGCCTTTGGGGCTCCCCTCTACTACGGCAAAGAGGAATCGACGGAATCGTTTTTGGAAAGACTGCAGTTAGCTATGGAAGAAAATGATCAGCAGGCCCGAAATCGACTGGAGAGTCTTGGTGTATCTGCTGTATGACATTATCTTGTTTTTAGCGAGCCTTTTTCTGATTCCCTATGGAATCATCAAAGGGGCGCGTTACGGAAATGTATGGCAAGGGCTTAGGGAGCGTCTTGGACTGTATTCCCCGCAGCGCTTGGCGGCTCTGAAGGGAAAGCAGGTTATCTGGGTGCATGCCGTCTCCGTAGGGGAGGTGCGTGCGGCCATGCCTCTGGTGCGTTCTCTGAAGGCAACCTATCCTGCTGCGGCTATCGTCCTGTCAAGCATGACCTTTACGGGGCAGGCCATCGCCCGCGACATGGCCAAAGCGGATCTCTGCGTTTTTTTCCCTTTCGATCTCTCCTGGGTGGTTCGCCGGGTTTTTGAGACCATTTCGATTGATCTGGTTCTTATTGTCGAGACAGAAATCTGGCCCAACTTTGTTCGCCATGCCCAACAGGCCAAGGTGCCGGTCGTTCTTGTCAACGGACGCATATCCGATCGATCTTTCCCGCGCTATCGCGCCATTCGTCCTCTGATACAACCTGTCCTGGGCCATTTTTCCGCTTTCTGCATGCAAAGCGAGGATGATGCCCGACGAATCACGACCCTAGGCGCTCCTTTTGAGCTGATTCAGGTTACCGGCAATCTCAAGTTCGATATGAAAACGGACATTCCTGATGAAAACGCCATCGAAACCCTTAAAGAGCGTTATCACCTGGTCGGAGACCATCGAATCTGGGTGGCGGGAAGTACGCGTCCCGGCGAAGAAGAAGTGCTGGTAACTGCTTATCGGCAGCTGGTCTCGGAAGGGGAGCCGGTGGTCCTGGTTCTTGTACCGCGGCATATCGATCGATGCCGCGCGATTGCCGACATGCTCAAGCATATGGGAGTCACCTACGTGCTTCGCAGCGCCCTTGGAAACACGGGGGCGGCCTTGACCCCCGGAGAGATTCTTCTCGTTGACACCATGGGGGAGATGCTCAACCTCTACGCAACGGCCGACCTGGTTTTCGTCGGCGGCAGTCTCGTCGCCATCGGTGGACACAACATCCTCGAGCCTGCCCAGCTCAAGAAGCCGGTTCTTTTTGGCCCTCATATGCAGAATGCAAAAGAAGTCGCACGGTTGCTTCTGGAGGCGCAGGGAGGGATGCAGGTGGACGATCTCAATGATCTGGTTCGCAAGGTTCGGGATCTGATTTCAAATCCGGAGCTGAGGCAGACGATGGGATCTAATGGCTATCATCTGCTGACTCAGAATGCAGGGGCGACCTCGAGAACCATGGCCGTGATCGACTCGTACCTGGACCAACCGTCATGATCTGGGTGGGTCGCTACCGCAGGATGGTGCTGTCTGGTCCCGAGGATCTGTTTGAGCGGATTCTGCTTTGGGGGCTTTATCCTCTTGGCCTGATCTACGGATTTGTTAACCGATGCCGGACCTGGATGTATCGCTCCGGCTTTAAGGCTTCTTATCGGGCGACAGTACCTGTGGTCTCAGTCGGCAATCTCGCTGTCGGTGGAACGGGAAAAACGCCGGTTGTTGATTATCTTGTCAAGCGGTTGCTCGCCTGCGGATTGAAAGTGGCTGTGGTGAGCCGGGGATATGGCGGGACGCTAAAAGCACCGCTTGGAGTTGTCAGTGCGGGGCAAGGTCCTCAGATGGCTGCCGAAGTCAGTGGCGACGAGCCCTTTCTGCTTGCGCAAAGAAACCCGCAGGCCATTGTGGTCGTTTCTCCTCGCAGGGCGGATGGGATTCGGGTTGCTGTTGATCGGCATGGCGCGCAAATCGTTATCCTGGACGATGGTTTTCAGCACCTTGCTGTTCAGCGGGATTTGGATATCGTGCTCGTTGATGCACGGAGCCCTCTTGGAAACGGCCGGGTCCTTCCGGCTGGGATCCTGAGAGAATTTCCCCGTTCTTTAAACCGGGCTGACCTGGTGATATTCACCCGGAGTGAAGAGCGTTGTCCTGGGGACCTCCCTTTTTCCGGCCCTGTGATCTGCAGCAGACATGTCCTTGAAAATACAGCCTTGAGTCTTGACGGAAGCAAAGTCTCTCTCGATACCTTGCTGGAAAAGCGAGGGGTGGCCTTTGCCGGCATTGCCGATCCTGGTAACTTTTTTTCCGGACTTCGCCAGGCGGGACTTCAGCTGATCAAGACACTGGAATTCCCGGACCACATGGACTATGACGGGGAGGGCCTGAAACCTCTGATCGATGCCGCAGGAGATGCCGATTATCTGGTAACAACGGAAAAGGATGGTGTCAAACTCGACCCCTCCCGATTTCCGGTTCCTTGTTACCAGGTCCCCCTGAGACTGGACATCGATCAGCAAGACATTTTGTTGGCTAAGCTTCAACGCCTTATAGATGGAGATTCCATGACACTTAAGAAGGAACTGCTCGATATCCTGGCCTGCCCCCAGTGCAAAGGGGAGCTTCGCTATGAGGAAGAAGGGAACCGGTTGCTCTGCGAGGCTTGCCGGCTGGCTTATCCGGTGAGGGACGAGATTCCGGTGATGCTGATTGACGAAGCGAAAGGGTTCTGATCGGATTGCAGTTGAACGATGACGCTATCCCGGGAAATTTCTATGGCGCCTGAATCAGCTATTCTGAAAAGATTGCGGCCTTTGGCCGTTCTGTCTGTTTTTCTGTTCCCTGCATTGGTGGCTACGGTTTCCTACGCCGGCTCGATTTTGTTTGCCATGCTTACTCTGATTGGACTGATAGGCGGCTTTCGAGGATGGAAGTCTCTCTCAATCTGGGAAAAGCGGATGCTGATGGGAATGGTCTTGTTGGCTTGCGCATCGGTCTTGAGTCTGGTGAATGCTCAAGACCTGTCTAACGGCCTCAGCCGCATGGAGAAACTCTACCGCTTGATTGCTCTGATCCCGATGTTTTTGGCAATTAGACGTATGAAAGCAGATCTGGCTCGCCCCTTTTACTATGGCTGTCTGGTGGCCGGTCCTTTGATGCTGAGTGTATCGTTATACGATATCCTGGGCAAAGGGATGGAGAGAAGCGCCGGGGTTTATCATCCAATTGTTTTGGGGGATCTGGCCATCGTTGTTGTCTCTGTTCTAGGTGCGGCCTTGCTTTCCGGGTACCCTCGGCGCAGCGTCGGACCTCTGACAGTCTTAAGTCTTCTGGCCGCCTTGGTCGCATCCGGTTTAACGGGCTCTCGTGGCGGATGGATAGCCTTGGCGCCGCTCCTGGTACTTTATCTTTGGCTAGAACGCCGGCGTCTCGGAAGATGGCCTGTTGTCGCTGTCCTTCTCGTCTCTTTGATCGGGGGAGGTGTTATCACTGCCACATACAATCCGATCAGGGATCGTGTTGAACAGGCTTTTACAGAGGTCGCGGATTTCAGCAGGGGGGGAGATGTAAATACCTCGGTCGGATCCCGTCTTGCTTTGTGGCGGCTTGCCATTGGATTCTGGCGGGAGAACCCCGTTTTCGGTTCGGGGCTGGGTGATTTTCAGCAGGATGTTCGGGCAAAAATGGCTGCGGGGAAGACCGGTCTTGAAATTGCCTGGCCGCATGCGCACAGCATCTATTTTGAATATCTTGCAACCACAGGAATCTTCGGGACTTGTGCCATGCTCTGGGCTCTTGTTATCGCTCCGGTCATGTATTTTTTTGCGGCAATAAAGACAGATGAGAAGACCGCCAATCCGATCACCTTCTTATCTTTGGCGGGTCTCGGATCTGTGCTATGTTTTGCCGTGTTCGGCCTGAGCGAGACCTGGACGGCACGTATGCCCCTTGTCTCTTCCTATGTGGTCTGCCTTCTGGTGTTTGCATCCTCAACATTTCCTGACGCAAAACCGGACAGGCAGTAAAAAAAATTCTTCTAAGGAAATGCTATGGCAAAACGTCGTCATTCCTTCTCTGTCACCGTCATCACCAAAAACGAGGCGGATCGTCTCGACGCATGCCTCGATTCGGTCAGGGAACTGGCCGATGAGATCGTGGTGCTCGACAGTGGTAGCACCGATGCTACGGTCGAGGTTGCCCGGCGTTATACCGATCAGGTTTTTGTCACGGACTGGCCCGGATATGGTCCTCAGAAGCAGAGAGCGCTTGAGAAGGCTACGGGGGACTGGGTTCTGGCGATCGATGCCGATGAGGTGCTTTCTCCCGAATTGCAAGATGAAATCGCGGCCATGCTCGACAGCGATCCTAAGGAAGTTGCCTTCTGCCTCCCCTGGGCGGTGACGATCTTTGGCAAGCGACTTGATTATGGACGAAGCGCCCGTGCGCCTCTGCGCTTGTTCAAACGGGAAGGTTCCCGTTTTACCGATGCACAGGTCCACGAGACCGTTTTGCTGCCCCCGGGACCGGTAGGAAGAATGAAAGGGCGTCTCCTCCATTTCACACATCGCCATTTCGGCGAGACCCTCTATAAGAACGCCCATTATGCCTGGCTTGGGGCGAATCAGCGGTTCAAGTCCGGAAAAAAGGGGGGAGGATTGCTTGGGGCCACGGCACGGGGCATTCTGGTTTTTATTCAGGTCTATTTCCTGCGCGGTGGTTTTCTGGATGGCTCCGTCGGTTTTTTAATGGCCGTCATGTACAGTCAGGTGGCATTCAACAAGTATGCGGGCTTATGGACGTTGCAGCGGCAGGAACGCCTGGCCGGGCAACAGGGCAAAGACTGAAATCGGTTTGTGCATGAACATCCTTGTTTTTACCGACTCGCGAAGTTCCCTGAACAGCATCCGTCCTGAAGCGGAGATGTTCATCCATTTTTCCAAGATGGGGCACAAGGTCACGATTCTCACCGGTGCCGACACCGAATACGCGCAGATATACCGGTCTCACGGCATACGAATCGTTGATTGCCAGCCCCGGAAAAAATTCTCCTGGCGGGCTATTCAAGTCGTTTGCGCCGAGTTGAAGCGCGACCATTACGATATCCTTTATGCCACAAATTCCAAATCCATCCCTAATGGCGCCTTTGCCGCCATCGGTTTTGATGTGAAAGTGGTGACCTACCGGGGAACAACCGGGGGACTGTATCGGCATGACCCTTCCGCCTATCTGACGCATCTGCATCCGCGGGTCGATGGCATCGTCTGTGTTTCCGAGGCGGTTCGTGAAGATATCGTCAAACGGGTGTGGAAAAACAGGGACAAGGTGGTTGCCATTCACAAGGGGCACAACCTCGATTGGTACGATGTGCCGCCTGCTGACCTCGGTGAGTTTGGGATCAACGCAACGGATTTTACCGTGATCTGCGCCGCCAATGCACGTCCCAGCAAAGGGATTCCGGTGTTACTGGATGCCATGGAACTGCTTTCAGACCTTCCCGACCTCCACCTGCTGCTGGTCGGGAAAAACATGGAGCCTTACCGGGATCAGATTGTGTCCAGCCCTATGAGGGATCGCATTCATGTTACGGGTTATCGAACGGATGTCCCTGCCCTGATCAAGGCCAGTCGTGTACTGGTTCAACCCTCCATCAGCGGTGAAGGGCTTCCTCGCGCCGTCATGGAGTCGATGGCCTGCGGGACGCCCCCGGTTATTACCACCACCGGCGGAGGAAAAGAGGTCGTCGAAAATGGCGTGACCGGGTATATTGTGTCAACCCATGACCCTCTGGCGATTTCCGAGCGGATCCGCGATCTTTACAATAACCAGGATCGGCTCCAGGAGATGTCCGTTAAGTGTCGGGAAACCATCGCCAGGGACTTTTCCTGCAAGCGCACGGCGGAGCGGTATCTTGATTATTTCGCAACGCTGCTCAATGGGTAGTAAATAATCCCCTTTACCCTGTAGAGATAACCGCATTGAAATGCGGTCACAGGTCTAGACCCCGGTTGAAATGAACAATAAACGGTATCTCATGTATAGCTCCCAGCTCTATGCGCTGGCGATATTGCGCCCCCTCCAAAGTGCCATTCGTTCCAGGGGAGGGGAGGTCGCCTGGTTTTTCGATGGCCCAGGGGCGGACCATCTGAACCCGGACGAATCTCATCTTAAAACGGTTGACGACGTCAAGCGGTTTAATCCGGATGCCGTATTTGTTCCCGGAAATGTGGTGCCTGATTTTTTCCCAGGGATCAAGGTGCAGGTTTTTCACGGCCTCGCAACCGATGACACCGGTAAGAAGGGGCACTATCGTATTCGTGGCTTCTTCGATCTCTACTGCACCCGTGGAGACGAGGAAACCTGTAAGTTTCAGAAACTGGCCGAGCAGTATGGCCATTTTCGCGTCGCCCAGACCGGCTGGCCAAAACTCGACCCCTTGTTCGCCCAGCAGGATGGGCGTGATCTGCGTTCTGAGCTGAAGATTGCCCCGGACCGCCCTGTGGTGTTATTCGGTTCTACCTTCAGTCCCTCTCTCACCTCGGCGCCCGCCCTTTTCGAAACAATTCGTCAGCTTTCTTCTAAGGGTGATTGGTTCTGGCTGGTGACACTTCATCCGAAAACCGACCCGGCACTTGTGGAACGCTACAGGGCCTTAGCCGGCGAGCATCTGCGGTTCTTCGAGAGCCACGAGGACATTATCCCGCTGCTTCGCGCTGCAGATGTCATGCTCTGCGACACCTCGTCCATCGCTATCGAATTCCAGATGCTCGGGAAACCCCTGGTGACCTTTCGTGCCAAGCGACCCGGCCCGCAGCAGATCGATGTTTATGAGCCCGCTGAGGTTCAGGGTGCGCTCGAAAAGGCGCTGGCACTTCCGCAGGAGCTGATGTCGGCGACAGAAGACTTTATCCGCAACCTTCACCCTGTTCGTGACGGGAAATCGAGCGAACGGGTTCTTGACGCTGTCGATCATTTTATCTCCAAGGGCCGAATCGGGTTGAAACGTAAGCCGTTGAATCTTATCCGCAAGTGGAAAATTCGTAAACGATTGGGTTGTTGGCAATATCGATGAGGTGGTTGTGTACTATCTGAAAGGATTGCAAAGTGTTCAACCAGCAAGATGAAATTCAAATTTCTGTCCTCATGACGGCATATAATGCCGGAAAAACAATTGCGGAGACTATCGCCAGTGTCCTCGGTCAAACCTTTTCAGCTTTTGAGTTTATCATTGTCAATGATGGTTCGACGGACAACACCAAAGAGGTGATTTCAAGTTTTAGCGATAAAAGGATTAAGCTGATAGATAATCCTGTAAACCTGGGTATCATCGATTCCGCCAATAAAGGTCTTGGTTACTGTCGCAGTAAATATGTCGCCAGAATTGATGCCGATGACATCTGTCACCCAAAACGCTTTCTACGTCAATACCGCTTTATGGAACGTAACCCGAACTGCGTTGTCTGCGGGACTCATTATCGCAAAATTCGAAACAGCAAAATAGTGAAGCCTTCGTCAAAGCATTTTTTCCATGTTCGCGATAAGATACTTCGTATCGAAATGCTTCGTAATTCGCCGATAGGAAATCCGACTGTCATTTACAGAAGAAGCCTTGTCGAGGAACATGGCCTGAGATATGACCACAACTATTTATATTGTGAAGATTATGCTTTTTTGTGTCAGGCTTTGAATTTTGGTGAAATCCACATCCTTAATCGACCGTTAGTTTATTATCGTCAGCACAGTGAACAGATTTCCACAAAATATGCGGGGCTGCAGTGCGAAAACGCTAATAAAATCCGAGTATCTTTAATAAAACGACTCGTTCCTGATATTTCTTCCCTTGAGGTCTCTACTCATCTTGCCTTAATGACCGATTTAAATTCAAGAAAAGACATAACAAATGAGCAAATACGTCAATGGGTCGATAGAGTATGCGGTCTGAATAAAGAGAAAAAAATATATGATGTCGCATTATTTGATAAATTCATGCACCGTCGTGGCCAAAGGATTATTGAAAATAAATAATACATTATATTAGTGAGATTAATGATGATAGCTGTAAAGTTGATGGGCGGTTTAGGAAATCAGATGTTCCAGTATGCTGTGGGGAGGCAGTTGGCACTGATGCATAAGGTAGATTTGGTCCTGGATATTTCTGCACTTGAAGGACGAACACCTGGAACCTTTCGACGCTATGAGCTGAAACATTTAAGCATTGATGCTACCCTTTTAGACCCCAATGATATTTTTATGACTCAATATCGCTCTATAGGCGGTTTCAGATGCTTTCTCGCAAATATAAAATCAAAATTCGGTTTACCTCTGAATCCTCCAAACCAGGTCAAAGAAAAAGGGTTCGCTTTCGATCCCAAAATCCCAATGTCTTCTGATAATTGTTATTTGCAGGGTTACTTTCAGTCTGAAAAATATTTTTATCAAATACGCGATGTCCTTATCCAAGACTTTAAAGTCGTTAACCCTCTTAAAGGCAAAAATAAGGAAATTTCCGACAAAATAGTGAGTACTGAATCCGTTTCTATTCACATTCGGAGGGGTGATTACGTCAACGATCAAAAAACGGCTCAGTTCCATGGGACCTGTTCGCTGGACTTTTACAGGACCGCTCTGGATTATATTTGCAGTAAATTAGAAAATCCGCACTTTTACTTTTTTAGCGATGACATCGAGTGGGTCAGAAAAAATATAGTCGTCAATCACCCTGCAATATATGTAGATAATAATGCGGATTGTGGATACGAGGACATGCGTTTAATGTCCATGTGCAGGCATCATGTCGTGGCAAACAGTTCATTTAGTTGGTGGGCAGCTTGGCTATCCAACTATCCCGATAAAATTGTCTTGGCTCCTAAAAATTGGTTCAGAACTGAAGACCTAGACACCCGTGATCTGGTCCCTTCATCCTGGGTTGTTCTGGATAATTAACTTAGGTGTAATTCTGATATAATCGTTTAGCTTCGCCTACTTAGAATAGCTATAAAATTATATGAATTTATTTTTATGCTCAACGATCAGAAATTTGTTGTTTGCTTTGCTGGTAGCACTTGATTCTTCAAATCGTCAAAATCGTATTTTGATGATTGTGGATCAGCAGAATATCGATGTTGAGAATTTTGATTTATCAGCGCTTCCCTCCAATATTCAAGTCAATTTCATTACTCGAAAAAATATTCGCAAAAGCTTGGACAAAAGTTCCATCGGGCTTATGCTCCGACTTGTGGCTTCCCTGAATGTTAAAACATTTTCAGGGCTGCGCCGTCTGACACGGACATGGTTGTTTGCTGGCTTCTTAAGCGAATTGAGATTAGCTCCCGGAGGTAATGACCGCCTTTTTCTGTTCAATGATCGTAATCGAATAGCGAGATTGTTCAGATTGGCGTTTGCCGATTATGCCGTTATTGAAGATGGTCTTTCAAACTATTCCGGTAAGAAGCTGAAGGCCCTCGAGAGGACCTGGCGTTTTATAACCGGCAACGATATTGAGAAAAGATATCTCGGAGATGACCATCGTTGTCATTCGATTTTTTTGTTGAATCCCAGTAAGGCGCCCGCCGTACTTATGTCCAAAGTCAGACCAATTGATTTCATTGATAAGGAACAAATATCGAGCGTATGCTTCAGGTTTTTCCGCTATGCCGATGAGGAAAATCCCGGGAAAAGGTATTCCTGCATTCTCGCCACCCAGCCGATATCCGTTGGTCAGTTTACCGCTTCGGGATTTGATCTGGTCGTTTATTCTCAGCTGCTCGAACATTTATCCAACAAAGGGGTGAAGCCTGCCATCAAGGTTCATCCTCGAGAAGATGTTGAACGTTATCGCGATGCCTTTCCTGGTTACGAAGTGGTAGGGGGTAAGGTTCCTCTTGAATTGATGATTTTTGGCGCCGAACAAAAGTGTGACATCGTTTCCATCTATTCCACGGCTGGTATGGGTTTTGAGCAATATTGCCGCCGTGTTACTTTGGTCAAAGAAGATGAAGCGGAGAATATGGCAGACCTGTTTGCGTCCTGGCGCAGGGAGCCAGATCTTTTGGATGGCAGAATAGCGGATCTTATCTAAACATCTGGTCTGAGAAATGAATAAACTTGTTTTTGTCTTGCCTGGAATCAAAGGGGGCGGTGCGGAGCGGGTTGTTTTGAACCTGTATAAGGCCATGGAACGCTTCCACGGATATGAGTGCCACATTGTTTCCTTCGACAGAGATGTTGCACACGGATTGGATCCGGACCTTCGGCTTCACTATCTCGATCAGAAAAATGAAGTATCCAAAAAAGGGTTTGGGCGGCTGACCTATCGTAAAAAGCTGGCCAAGCTCTTGGATGACTTCATTTCCGTAAATATCGGACGGGACTGCATCATTTTGTCGAATATGGTTTTTGTCGACAAGGTGACGTCTCTGAGCCGTCTGAACGTTTTTCATCTGATCCATAGTGCTTACGGACAGTCACTCCTCGGAGGGAAAAGCGCTTTCAGGCGTTTTTTCATCAAGAGGAATATCCGTAATGTCTATGGTCGGCACCCGCTGATATTTGTCTCGGATGGCGCGCGGGAGAGCTTTTGCCGCAACTTCAAATCGGGCGTTGACAAGGTGGTTATTTATAACCCTTTGGATCGGGAGGAACTAAGCCTTCTTGCGGAAGCCGAGGTTGAAAAACTTGATTTCGATTACCTCGTTCATGTCGGTAGGTTCAATAGGGAAAAGCGTCACGACCGTTTACTCAGGGCATTCGCCGAAATCCATTCCGATGTTAAATTGGTATTGCTTGGAGAAGGAAAGCTGAGCAGCAGAATCAAGGATCTTACAAAGGAGCTTGATTTAACTGACCGGGTTGTTTTTTTGGGATTCAAGCAGAATCCTTACCCTTATATCAAAAAGGCTAAGGCCCTCGTGTTGTCTTCCGATTTTGAAGGTTTGCCGACAGTCATACTAGAGGCAATTAGTTTGGGTACCCCTGTTGTCGCCACGGATTGCCCTGGTGGAATCAGGGAGATTGTGAGTAGCCAATCGCACTCTCTGGTTCCGGTGGACGATTTGGGGATGTTAAGTGCTGCCATGGAAAATGCTCTTATTTCACCCGAAAAATATATTTCACCCCTAGATGCAAAATTTGACAGCCGGACCATAGCAGGGCAATATCATGAGCTTTTCGAGCGATATTTAGCTGAATAGGATTTCTAGTCCTCCAATGCCTTGGTGAGTTTTTCAATAACCATCTCTACGGAAATGTCGTCCATCGCCTTGGGATTCCGAACCCGTTTTCCCCACCTGACCCCATCAACGTTTTCCCCGTATTCTTTCTGAACGGCTTCCGAATAGCCGTTGACGGTCAGTTCCCGATGACAGTAGGGACCGGTCCGCTGCGGGTTGGATGTGGCATACAGGCCTATGACTTTTTTCCCCAGAGCGTTGGCCATATGGGCCGGGCCGGTATCCGGGGCAATGACGGCCTTGGCGCCATCGAGCACGGCCAGCATCTGTTTCAGGGATGTACGACCTACTAGGTTGACAGGTGTGTGCCTGCTGGCTGTGACAATGGTCTCGGCATAAGCTTTTTCGTTGGCAGCTGGTCCGCCGGTCAGAACGGCCCGCAATCCGTGAGTTTCGAACGCATAATCGATGACTGCAGCGTAGGATTCGACGCCCCAGTTGCGCCAGTTGCGGGCGCGGACGCTGGAGCAGGGATTGATGACCAGATAGGGCTCGGGCGGAAGCATTTTTGCTGCCTCCCGTCGGGCTACCTCGGGAATGGGAATATCCCATCGGAGGGGAACGGGCTCCACGCCGAGTGCCCGGGGAAATTCAAGAAAGCCATCTAGAACGTGCTGTCTTGCTTTCGCGGCGATTCTGGCGTTGGTGAACAGCCATTGGGCATTGGTGGCGCGGGAGCGGTCAAAACCCAGTCGGATGTTTGAGCGGATCAGCA
>QKGY01000077.1 GCA_003250235.1 Desulfuromonadaceae bacterium | reverse complement strand
ATTGGTGGTGTCCAGGCTGCCATGGCATCCCTGGCATTCCGAAGCGTACAGTTCGGCTCCCGTAACCGGGGTCGGCGGAGGCGTCGAGGTCTGGGTGCCGTTCAGGTAGTCGGCCAGGGCGGTGATCTCTTCGGCGGTCAGGGTATTGCCGTTATGAGAGGCGCCGTTGCCGAATTTTCCGTCAAGCAGGGCGCCGTCGCCGGAGAGATTCATGACGCTGGTGCTGGTGCCGATGTTGTGGCAACCGTCGCAATGGGTCGTGAAGATGGTTTCGCCCGTGGAAGTACCCGAGGCGGTATTGCCTGCCAGTCGGGTTGCGCAGATATCCTGTGCAATGGTCGGCAGGTCGTTCATGGCGTTAGTGAGAAGTTGCGTAAAGCGCGTATCAGAGATCTGCCCGCTTCCGGCAGCCAGATCCTGGCGAATCTGTGTGGCCACGGTGCGTTGAACCTGAACCGCAGCCGCCGCCAGGTCGTCGAAGGTGAAGGAGCCGCCAACCTGGCTGGAGATACTGGTCGCCAGGGACTGGAAGTTGGTGGCGCTCAGGGTCTCTTTGGCCAGGGTGACGCAATCGGCCACATTGACGGTTGCCTGAGATTCCCCCGCATAGCTGAAATTGTTCAAGGCCATCATCAGGGTGTTGAGGGCCATGTTGGCGCGCACCGGGGCGAGCTGGGCATCGCTCAGGCCACCGGTTGCTCCGGAGAGGCCCTCCATGGGATTGGCTTTCAGGTCTGCAGACGTCAGCCCGCTGAGGCCGCTGGCATCGAGAAGGGCGAGAAGCTGGTCTTCGGTCATTCCGTTGGCCAGGACGGTGGTTGCCGGGGATACCACGGCGTTCTGGGCGTCTCCGTTTTGGACCCGACGTTTCAACATGCCTTCAAAAGGGATATTGCCGTGCATGCCACGGCTTGAATTTTTGAGGCGAATGAGGGAGCCTGCCTGAACGGGCTCGGCGAAATAAAAACGACCCTGACTGTCGCTGGCGGTGGAACTGTTCTGGATGATGCGTGTGCCATCGGAGGATACTTCTTCGAATCGGGCGCCGACGATGTAGGGATCGGCGGCGATTCCGGCGGTAACGGCTGTGGCGAGGCCGCTACCGGCTGTGTCAGAGGAACCACCGCTGCTGCCGCAGGCGGTGAGCAGTCCTGTCAGAAAAAGAACAGGCAGCCAGAGGACGTGTTTCGCATTCTTCATTTGGTGTCTCCTGATTTTGGACGCACTTCAGCGACAACCGGGTCGCAAGCCGGTTCACCTGGCGTCTGTGGTGTGGTCACGGAGGTGGTCCTCACGAACCGCTTTGTCAGGCAGCGGATCGTGGTTCAGGACCGGAGGATCGTTGGTTGAAAGGGGACTGTTTCTTCTGCGACTCCTTAGTCATTTACCCTGTGCCATCGAAGGGTGTTGCCTTTATGTCAGCACGTAAAAAAAGCAAAATTTCGGCCAAGTTCGATTAGCCCTTTTTCACGGTACGATAACTGGCGGAATTCTTTAGCGGTGTTTTAAACATTTAAATTCTTTAAAGTGTATTTTTGTGGTCGGGAATGCCCGGAAGGGATGGGGGGATTGTTGACGGGGTGATACAAAAGGTGTGCAAATAGTGACACAGCCGCCAATCGACGGAGAACACATCCGTGCATTCACGGACTTACGGTGGGAAGGACATGCGCAAAGGTTTCCTCCCGGGGTGAGGGGGGCACTCGCCCCCTGTCCCAGAAGGAAAACCAACGCCGGTTGACACGTGAAAGGATTCTGTTTCGCCCCTACAAAAGGGCAGGGGCGTTATTGCACAGTGACCAATGAATATCCCTGGGCCTGGTATCCGAGCACGGAGATGAAGCCGTTGCCGACCTGGTCGATCTCGGGCATCAGGGTCGCCGGATCGATGCCGAGGGCGTTAACGGCGTACATGCACACCTCCATGGTCACCCCGTCTTTCTTGAACTGGCGGATCTGCTCGGCCACCTTGTCGAAGGTTTGCCGCTGGGTGTCATTCAATCCGGTGCGATCCGTTGAGACGAGCTTTGCCGCCTCGCCGTGGAATACGATCACGGTTTTCGGAGGCGATGGCAGGGCCAGTACGCTCTTGTCGGTGTAAACGCCACGAATAGCCGGGAAAAAGAGCAGGGCGGCATCGGCAGAGCCCAGGCTGTAGTCAAAGACGGAATGCAGTCCCTGGACCCCCTTGAGGGCTGCGTATTCCTCGGCGACGGACGAAGTACCCATGGCGAATACCATGGCCAGGCCGAGAACCAATGCCACGGCAATCTGGTTGAGACGTTGTAGGGCGGGTTTCATAACTGTCCTCCTTAGGGCAAAGGTGGCGGACAGGAGAGAAGGGATGGGCGGTATTCCCCTGTCCCTGTTACTTCTACTATACGTCCGACAGGGAATGCAGGGCAAATGAGGGCAAGGCTAGAGCTGTCCGGCGACCTTTCGGGTCAGCTCGCAAAGTCTGGCAGCGTCTGTCAGCCCGTCGACAAAACGCTTGGGAATGCCGCTGTACCCGGTCTGCGCGCCGACCAGCGCGCCGGTCAGAATGGCGCGGGCCTGATTCTGCCCCCCACCGTTGACGGCGTGCAGCACGGCGGATTCGAAATCGTCGTGGAATCGCGCCGCCAGGTAATAGGCTGCCGGCAGCTGATGGTAAATGGCGCAGGGCATCCCGTAGACGAGTGAGACCTTCCAGGCCGGTTCGATGCGGATATCGGGATCGAAGGCGGCGGTGGCCATGTACGAGGGGGAAAGCAGGGCATCCGGCGAGGCGAACCGGCCGGCGCGGGGAGGATCGGGATCCCCCGGTTGCGGGGGCTGGAGGTTGTCGGCGGTGACGGCATGAAAGGGAAGATCCCCTTTCTTGACCAGACGCATCAGTTTGGCCGACAGCTTCGCATCGAGCCGGTTCCCTTGCACCAGCATCGCCAGCACGGCCCCGTAGGCCACCGTCATCGAGACCAGGGTGTCATCGGCTTGCGTCAGCAGGGTGTTGGCGGCGACGTCGCGGGCCAGGCGGGCCGGGTCGCGGGCAAAGCGCACGGCGATGGCGAGGTTGCGTTCGATCGCCTCGGTGGTGTCGGCGTGACCGCCGGTTTGCCCCCAAGGGAGCTTCTGCTGAACGCGGCGGCGCCAGGCCTCGCGGATCGACTGGCTGGTATAGCCCCCGGGGCCGTTGGCCGGGGTGCCGTCCAGGTAAGGGAACAGCTCCGTGTCGAGCCGGCGGCAGAAATCCGCTTCGTCGTAAGTGCCGTGCTCGGCCAGGGATTCGAGCAGCAGAACCAGGATGCGTCCGGCCTGCGACAGATCCCCCGCCTTGAGCCCCGCGTGGTAGCGGTGCGGCTTCGGGTCGGTGTAGCCGGTGATCCAGGGGCCGTAATCGCGCCGCAGCTCCTCGAGGTCGTAGTACCAGTGCGGGCCCAGTCCCAGCGCATCCCCGATCAGGGCGCCCATCAGGGCGCCCTGGGCTCTATCCTGCAGATCGACGGTATTCATGGCTTACCTCGGCGGAGAGATCATCAGGTCGAGATCTTCCAGCAGCGCCTGCAGGTCCTCCTCGTGTTCGACCTCCTGCTGCAGAATGGTCAGGGCCATGTTGTAGGTGATAGGGTCCTTGCCCTCGGTCAGCTTCATCATGCGGTCGTAGACGCTGATAGCGCACTGTTCGGCCTTGATGTTCTGTTCGAGCAGGATGCGGACGAAAGGGTTGTCCGGGGGATCATAGCCGCAGTTGGTCAGATCGAACCACTGGCGCGGGTTGGTCAGCGGCGTGCCACCCAGCTGGATGATGCGGTCGGAGACCAGGGTGGCGTGTCCCAGTTCTTCGGTGGCATGCTGGACCAGCTCGGCGATGATGGCATCCTTCATCGGTCCTTTGGCCACCTTGGACCCCACCCAGTACTGATAGTAAGCCAGCCATTCGTCGGCAAAGGCCTTGTTGAGAAGCCGCAACAGCTCATCCACATCCAGCCCGATAATCTCTCTGCCTTTGGTACCCATGGGATTCCTCCTTATGGTCGGTGGCTTTAAGGGGACGGAGCCGTGCGAGCCTGCCAACGGCTCCGCATTTCGGTGGTATTGACCCTGTGCTGTCGTCTCTCGTGCAGGCGGCGATTAGACTTTCTGTGCCGTCATCAGGAACAGGGGAAAGGTTCTTTTGCCGCCCGCCACGGCTTTCTCCATGTGGAAGACGGTGGTAAAGCGCACGTTGCGAAAACCGGCCTCTTCGGCCAGCCGTCCGAGCGCGCCGCGGTCGAAGCCGTTGTGCCCGGTGAAGTCGGCACCGTGGAACGCGCCGTCTTCCTTGTCGAGATCGGCGATGCAGAGCGATCCCCCCTTTTCGAGCAGGTCGTAGAGCGCGCGGAGCATCCCCGCACTATCCGGGATGTGGTGAAAAGTCATCAGGGTGTAGACCAGCGAAAACTTTTCCTGCGGGGGCGCATCGACGGTCAGGTCAAGCATCAGGGGGGTCATGTTGGGGATGCGGGCGGCGGCGATTTTTTCCTGCAGAACCTTGAGCATGCCGGTCGAATTGTCCGCCAGGGTGATATGGCGCAGGTAGGGTTGCAGGGCAAAGCTGAGCAGCCCCGTTCCGCAGCCGTATTCGAATCCGCTCATCTCCGGTTTCAGGGCGACGGCGGCGCGAATCCCCTCGGCAACCGATTGGGCACGATGGTTCTTGACGGGGTCTGTATCCCAGAGGGCGGCTTTTTCATCAAAACTCACAGTCATTTCCTCAATGTGGTTGGGCGGGAGGCCTGAACCCGGTCTATGCCGCCGGGCTCACGGGCAATCCCGCGGGGTCAGGATTTATGGTGGCATCCGCGACAATCCGTCGGTGCGTTGCCCGGGTGCGTCTTATGGCAGCCGGTACAGAGCGCATGGGCTATCGTCTTGTCGATGGCGATTTTTTGTGGGGGATCCGTGGTGTGACAGCGGGCACACTCCAGGTGCGCGGCGTGGCCGACATGGTCGAACGTCACCTCCCCCGCGGAGGCCGGGTAGCGGACGGTCTGCGGTCCGTCGGCTACCGGGGGAACGATGGGGTCGATCGTCTTCTCGATGGTCTGAACGGTATCCTGCGCGGCCTGCTGGGCTTCTTCCGCCGCTTTATTGGCTTTTTTCTGGGTTTTTTCCGCGACCTTCGCCGCTTCCGTCGCGGCAGCCTCCACCCCTTGTTTCACGGTTTCCGCCACCGTGGAAGCCGTCATCTCGACCTCCCGGGAGGCGTCTTCGGCCACCTTGTCGGCTTCTTTGACAATCTGCGGCACCGGTTCCGTCGTGGCCGACGGGTTCGCGGGCTTGGCTTCGGTCGCTTCCTGCTTGGACGCGGGCTCCTGCGAGCAGGCCGCCAGGGTCATCAGGCCGAACAGGGCGGCACACAGGAATAAGCGGGTACGCATGACACTCTCCCGGGATGAATCCGATCCAGATGCTTCCAAGGGTAGCACGGCGTCGGCCGTGTGCAAGCGGGGAGGCGGGTCAGGCTTTGCGGGGCGCGTTTGCCTTGTCCCAACGGGGGACTTTGGCTGCCTCCAGGTAACGGACGATCTGGTTCTGGTACCCGGTGGTCAGGG
>QKGY01000032.1 GCA_003250235.1 Desulfuromonadaceae bacterium | reverse complement strand
TCCGATACCCTGGATCGCGTAGGCACCCGCCTTGTCAAAGGGTTCGGAGGTGGCAATGTACCCCGCAATCTCCGCGTCTGTCAACTCCTTGAACCGGACGCGGGTGGAGACCACGCCGGACACGGTGGTTCCCTGACGGCGATCGAAGAGGGCATATCCCGAGAGCACCCGATGGCTGCGTCCGGAGAGGGAGCGAAGCATGGCGGCGGCGTCTTTCGCGTCGGCAGGTTTTCCCAGGATGGTGTCGTCGCGCAGGACGATCGTGTCGCTGCCGAGGAACCAGCGTCCCGGGACGTCCGACCTTGAGGCCACCTGCAGGGCCTTGTCGTGGCTCAGGCGAAGGACATGGTCTTCGGGGATTTCCCCGGGCAACACACGCTCGTCCACGTCTCCTGCCACGGTAGAAAAGGGGATGGAGAGGGAGGCCAGCAGCGCCTTGCGGCGCGGCGACGCCGAGGCCAGAACGATGCCATCCTGGGCCGATGTCAAGGGCGGCGATGGGGTTTCGGACATAGTGAAAGACCTTGCCGGGGAAGGAAAAAGAAAACTTCCCGGTATCGCGTTGGGAGTGAAATGTCAGGCAGGATAACAGGAATGGCTAGAGAAAGACAATATTGTCTTTGTTTGCCTGGCGGGTAAAGGGAATGACGAGGTTCCGTCCCTGGTTTTTGGCCTGGTACAGGGCGATGTCGGCAGCGTTGACCAGACTGGAGGGGAAGTCGCCGTCATCGGGAAAGGTCGAAACGCCGATGCTGGTTGTCAGTTTGCCGCCCGGCAGGGACGCTTCCCGGGGGAAGGGGTGGCTCTCGATGGCTTTGCGGATGCGCTCGGCCACAAACGTGGCTTCCTTCTTTCCGGTGTCGGGGAGCAGGACCATGAACTCCTCGCCTCCGAAGCGGGCGACGATGTCGATATCCCGGGCCGACGAACGCAGCAGGGATGACACCTTCTTCAAGGCGTTGTCGCCGGCGATGTGCCCGCACTGGTCGTTGTAGATCTTGAAATTGTCCAAATCGATGAGCATGAGCGAGAAATTCAGGCTGTGCCGGGTGCTGCGGCTCAATTCTTCCTCCAGACGCTCATCGAGGTAACGCCGGTTGTAGAGGCCGGTCAGGGCGTCTGTCGCCGCCAGTTTTTCCAGCATGTCGGCGCGCTCGAGTGAGGCGGCGCGCTCTAGGATGATGGAGATCTGCGTGGTGAAGGACGTGAGCATGTTGAGATCGTTCTCGGTGAATATCCCCTGGTCCGACTTGTCCGACAGGTTCAATACCCCCACGGTGCGGTCCTTGATTTTCAGAGGAACGCTGATGAAGGATTTGGTTTTGAAGCGGGGGCGGTTGGGACTGGCGGTGCGCCGGTCCTTCTCGATGTCATTGACGACCATCGGAAAGCCGCTTTTGGCCACACGGCCGGCGATTCCTGTGCCGACCTTGACGGAGAGGCTTCTGGCGAGGGGGAGGTTCATTCCCTTGGCCGACTCGATCTGCAGGTTTTCCCCCCGCTCATCGAACAGCATCAGCGACCCGCAGGTGGCATCAAGGAGTTCGGAGGCCATCTCCACGATGTTCTGGTAGACCTCTTCGCGTTTGCGCAACAGGGACAGTGCGCTGATCATGGTGACCAGCCGCGTGGAGAACGCGGCTTCCTGCTGGTGTTCCCGGCGCATTTTCAGGATCAGGAGTCGACTCGCCGCCTTGGCGCACAGGAGTTCGAGCAGCAGAAGATCTCTGGGATGGAACTGGGCTTCGAAAAATGCGGCCAGACCGAAAGCCATATCGCCGCTGATCAGAGGAACACAGACCGCGTTCTGGGCGGTGGTTCCCGGAAAGAGGATCTCGATATCCTCACGGGTCTGAACCGGTTTGCCACCGGAATTCTGGCGGAGGAATTCGGCGATTTTGTTGGCCACCGGTGTCACCGATTCGCCCGGCCAGCTGACGACGCGTTTGAGAACAAATCCGTTGCCGGCCGGCTCGCCGAAGATGACCGACAGATGGGTCAGATCAAAAAGAATGGCCGAGGTTTCGCACAACAGGCTGATCACCTCGTCGGACGTTTCGACTTGGTCGATTTCAGCGGAAATATCCGTAAGGGTCTTGATGCGCTGGGTCGTTTTTTCCAGGCTGAGCACCGCCAGGGTGCTCTGGATCATGGACGGCAGCAGTCTTTGGATTTTGAAGGCGATTCGTTCGGCCTCGGACCGTTCCATCCCGCCACCGCGGGAAGGTGTGATGACCAGGGGGTCCTGGGAGGCTTGCGAGTCGGTCTGATCTGCAGGAACTACGAAGGATACGGAGATTTCCTCGGCGAGCAGGCAGTAGGGTTCCGAGGAACTGGTGTGGAAAGGCACTGCGAAGTTCAGGATGTTGCAGGGACAGCGGAAAATAACCGGTTTCCCGGTGGAGATGGCACTTTTGAACGCCGTTTCACGCGCTACGTCGCAGGCCTGGGTGCATTGGGAGGTTCCTCCGTCGCTTGCACACAGCTCAAAGGAACCCGCTCTGCTCGCCTCGGCCCCTTCGATCAGGCAGAAAACGGTGAGACGAAAGGGTCCGAGCAGGGGTTCCCCCCGGAGTGTTTCCAGGAGATCCCGGACATTGATAGAGGATGGACTCGTTTGCCAAACCACGGAATTGCCCGTTGCCTTTCCAGGTATACGGTTGCTGCCGGCTGACTGCGAACGTAACAGAAAAACAAATTATTCCAGGGACCGCCCCCGGATCAATAGATGCGCATGAAAGCAATGTGTTCTGCAGGCAACCTTCCCTGGCGTGCGGGTACCATCCGTGGTCTGAAGGCCTGTCGAAAAAAACGGTACAGATTTATTTTAGCAAATATCATTCCGGTTTAGAACCGAACAAACCCGGCACCGACTGGTTCTGTGAATAGCCGCATAGCAATTCATGTTACTTCGCAACAGTATAGCCTATTCTTTAAGGGAATGTGGATTAAAGTACAATCTTTATTCTGTAACATGCTGAAAATGCGCTTAAAAAAAATTGTGATCGAACAAAGGGTAAAAAAGGGCCGGATAGCTGCCGGGAAGAAAAACGCTTCCCGTCCATGGGGGGTGGAAGAGGGGATCAATCTTCCTGTCTGCGGGGAAGTGGGGATTTGAACCCAGGGAGGTGGGGCTTATCACCATGTTGATGTGTTTACGTGAGAGGCGATTCATCCAAGTGGGGCAAAACACCCGAACGCCAGTTGTCGAGATCGTGCAGTGCCCTCTCCGCCATGGCCAGGCGACGGTCGGCCCGTTTCATTTTACGACCTTCCAGGGGGGGGAAGAGGCCGTAATTGACGTTCATGGGCTGGAAGTCCTCGGGGCTGGAATCGGCCAGATGGGAGAGCAGAGCCCCCAGGGCGGTCGTCTGCGGCGGCAGGGGAATCTCTTCTTCCCGCATCCAGAGCGTCGCGAAGAGACCGGCCAGAAAACCCATCGCGGCCGACTCGACATAGCCTTCCACCCCGCTGATCTGACCGGCAAAGAAGAGTCTTGGATGGTTGCGGACCTGCAGGGTCTTCTGCAGGCAGGTCGGGGCATTGATGAAGGTGTTGCGGTGCACGCTGCCCAGACGGGCGAAGCGGGCCTGTTCCAGCCCAGGAATGGTGCGGAAAATCCGACGCTGCTCAGGGTAGGTCAGTTTGGTCTGGAACCCGACGATATTGTACAGGCTGGCGTGCCGGTCGTCCTGGCGCAGCTGCACGACGGCAAAGGGTTCTCTCCCCGTTCTGGGATCCGGCAGCCCGACGGGCTTCATGGGGCCAAAGGCCAGGGTCATCTCCCCGCGTTCGGCCATCTCCTCGATCGGCATGCACCCTTCGAAGTGCAGCATTTTTTCAAAGTCGCGGGCAGGAACCTTGTCGGCTTCCTTGAGCGCACGGACGAAGGTCTCATACTGTTCTTTGTCCATTGGGCAGTTGACGTAGTCGTCACCGCCCTTGCCGTAGCGGGACGCGCGCCAGGCCTTGTCGAAATCGATGGAATCCGCTTCGATGATAGGCGCGATGGCGTCGTAGAAATAGAGATGCCCGGAGCCGGTGAGGCGGGCAATATCCTGCGACAGATCCTCCGAGGTCAGCGGCCCGGAAGCGACGATCACCGTTCCCTGCTCCGGAAGAGCTTTCACCTCCTCGCGGCGAAGCGTGATCAGGGGATGAGACTGGATTTTTTCGGTGATATAGGTCGAAAAGGCTTCGCGGTCGACGGCCAGCGCCCCGCCGGCCGGAACGGCCGTGGCATCGGCGGCAGTCATGAACAGGGATCGGCAGCGGCGCAGTTCTTCTTTCAGGCACCCGACGGCGTTGTTCATGCCGGCTCCGCGCAGGCTGTTGGAGCATACCAGCTCAGCCAGGTTTTCGGAGTGGTGTGCCGGCGAAAATCGAACCGGCTTCATTTCGTAGAGGGTGACCGGTGTCCCCTTAAGGGCCGCCTGCCATGCAGCTTCACAACCGGCCAGTCCTCCGCCGATAATTGTCAGGGAGGGCTGTTGCTTATGCAGTACGTTTTCGCTCATACGCCGTTACCGAATATCCCTGGTGTGAGACTAAACATCAAGGCCGGACCCTTGGGTCCGGCCTTGATGCGTCATTGTCTTTGATCAGAGGTCAGGAACTCTTTTTGGGAGACTTTGCCGTAGCCTTCTTGGCGGCAGGTTTTTTGGCCGCCGGCTTTTTGGTCGGAAGCGCCTTTTCCTTTTTTTCCGGTTCAACGATCACCAGCTTGTAATCGCAGGATTCGTTGGGGCACTTGCGGTAGGTGCCGTAGCGCTTGGTGACCTTCTCGACGATGACCGGATAGCCGCACTTGGGGCACGGCTCGTCGATGGGCTGATCCCAGAGGGCATAGGTGCATTTGGGGTAACGGTTGCAGGAGAAGAAGATCTTGCCGTAACGGCTTTTCTTCTCCATCAGTTCGCCTTCTTTGCAGGCCGGGCAGGTGATCCCCAGAGCTTTGGGTTTGACCAGCGGCTGAATGTTTTTACACTGCGGATAGGCGCTGCAGGCAAGGAACTTTCCGTACCGGCCGTCCTTGATCAGCATCGGTGCCCCGCATTTGTCGCATTTTTCTTCCGACATGACCGGTTCCTCGCGTTCTTCGGCGCTGAGGGGTTCGGTGTGCCGGCAGTCGGGGAAACCGGAACAGGCGTAAAAGCGCCCGGAGCGGCCAAGCTTGATGACCAGCTCTTTTCCGCATTCGGGGCAGGTGCGGTCCGTTTTTTCGGTGGTGACATCCTCTTTGCTGACTTCCTGCTCCTTCTGCCGCAGCAGGGCGATGAAGGGATCCCAGAATTCTTTCAGGACGGGGCGCCACTTCTCTTCGCCGCGGGAGATGGCGTCCAGCTCCTCTTCGAGGTTGGCGGTGAAGTCGTAGTCGACGTAACGCGGAAAATGATTGACCAGCAGGTCGTTGACGACCCGGCCGACGTCCTCGACAAAGAACGTGCGTTTTTCCAGTCGCACGTACTTGCGGGTGACCAGGGTGTTCATGATCGACGCATAGGTCGACGGGCGTCCGATGCCGTATTCTTCGAGGGTCTTGACGAGGCTCGCTTCGGTGAATCGCGGAGGCGGCTGGGTGAAATGCTGCTCGGGAAGCAAA
>QKGY01000039.1 GCA_003250235.1 Desulfuromonadaceae bacterium | reverse complement strand
CTGAGGATGGCTTTACCAGGGGAGCCGGACATCGATTCGGCCGTACCCCGAAGGCGTAATGACCGTCCCGTAGCTGATGCGGATGCCGCCATTGTAGTGGTTCGGAACATAGACGACGGGCGCCTGATGCACAGGCTTGTTGCCCCAGCGCGGGGGAGCCTGTTCCACCCGGCAACTTTCTGTATGCCCTTTATGGTGCCCGCGGTTCTGATAATACCCTCGGTCGTGTTTTCCATAGGCCGGTTGCGAGTGTCTGTCCACCTCTTTGACGACGATGACTTTCTTTCCGGTTTCATGGGCCTCGGCGGCCAGAGGGGCCGTTGCCAGCAAAAGACTTCCGATCAGTGCAATAACGATAGCTCTCATGACATCCTCCTTTGTGTGACGGACACGTATTCGCGTTCTCTTTGGTTACGACTGTATCCCCGTATTTCCGTAAAAACAGCCGATATCGCGGCGCATGCCCCCAGATGTCGGGTCTGATACAAGTCATTTAAGATACTTACGCAAGACGATGTCGGGATATTGATAAGTAGAAAACACCTCTTCACCCCCCTCTTTTCTCACACGCGGAAATATGCGACCATAGCGCAACAACCCAGGAGATCGAACGTGAACCGTTTTCTGCTTGTTTTCATCACCATTCTTGTCCTTGCCCTGGGGGCAGGCTGCGATCGCGGCCCCACCCTCGCCCCCCTCTCTGAGAGCGCCACAATACTCGCCTATGGCGACAGCCTCACCTACGGAACGGGAGCATCCCGCAATGAAGCCTACCCCGAGGTACTCTCGCACCTTCTGGGACGTACCGTGGTCAACGCCGGCGTTCCGGGCGAGACCTCGCAAGGCGGTTTGGCGCGTCTGCCGAAGGTTCTGGAGGACGTCCGACCGGACCTGGTTATCCTCTGCCTCGGGGGAAATGACTTTCTGAGACGTCTGGATGATCAGAAGCTTGTCGTCAACATGGAAGAGATGATCCGCATGATCCGCCAGAGCGGTTCCGAAGTGGTTGTCGTCGGGGTTCCCAGACCCGGGTTGCTGATCCGCACGGCGCCTCTCTATCGGGACCTGGCCGATGAATTCAAGCTCCCTTACGAGGGCGAGGTCCTGCAAGACATCCTGACAGACAACGCTCTCAAGAGCGATGCGGTCCATCCAAACGCCGCGGGCTACCGCAAACTGGCCGAGGCCCTCTTCCACCTGATCGACAAGGCCCAGAGGTCCTGACCCGCTGCGGATGGCTTGACGCCATTCCGGACTTGACCGCAGCCAGTGGCAGGCATAAGATTTCCCACCGTCATGGAAAACACACTGTCGACAAAACGCCAGCGAGCCCTGCGAGAGCTCAGAACCCTGCTTCTTCTGTCAGGACCCATTATCGCGGCTCAGATTTCCCAATCCACCATGGGCTTCATCGATACGGTCATGGCCGGAAGGGTCAGCTCCGTCGATCTGGCCGCGGTCGCCATGGGCTCCAGCATCTGGCACCCCGTCTTCCTCTTCATGCTGGGGATTCTGATGGCGGTGACCCCGTCGGTGGCCCAGCTGCACGGGGCGGGAGCCCGGGAGGAAATCGGTCATCATGTGCGGCAGGCCCTGCTGCTGGGAGGAGTCCTGAGCCTGGCGATCATTCCCGTGCTTCGCCATGCCGGGCCCGTTCTGGCATGGATGAATGTCGACCCGGTCGCCGCACCGAAAACCCTGGCCTACCTCAATGGAATCTCCTGGGGAATGCCGGCCATCGCCGGATTCTTCGTTCTTCGCCATTTCAGCGAAGGGCTCTCCTGTTCGAAGCCAAGCATGATGGTGGGGCTGCTGGCCCTGCCCCTCAATGCCACGACCAATTACGTACTGATCTACGGCAAGCTGGGGCTTCCCGCCATGGGCGGTCCCGGCTGCGGCTGGGCCACCGCACTGACCCTGTGGTTCATGTTCCTGGTCATGCTGGTCATCGTGCGCCGGGGCATTGTATATCAGGCTTCCCGGCTGTTCGGAGCCCTGCCCAGGCCGGATTGGCAGGAGATCGTGCAGATCCTGCGGCTCGGACTCCCCATCGGTCTCTCGCTCTTCGTCGAGGCGAGCATCTTCGCCGTCATTGCCCTGCTCATCGGCTCGCTGGGAGCCGATATCGTCGCCGCGCACCAGATCTGCCTGAGTTTCGCCACCCTGGTCTTCATGGTGCCGATGAGCATCGCCAGCGCCATTTCCATTCGGGTCGGCTGGGCCCTGGGCCACGGCGACATCCCCCTCGCCAAGCGTGCCGGCTATACCGGCATCGCCCTCAATGCCTGCATCGCCCTGTGTACCTCGACCCTCTGTTTTCTCTTTCCCGAGCCGGTGGCGGCCATCTACACCGACAACCCCCAGGTCCGCCAGCTGGCCGTCAGCCTGCTGACCCTGGGCGCCCTGTTTCAAGTCTCCGACGCCATCCAGGTCAGCACCTCGGGCGCCCTACGGGGATATAAAGACACCCGGGTGCCGATGTTCCTGCTCATCTTCGCCTACTGGGGCATCGGCCTGCCGATAGGGTACAGCCTCGGACTCACCACCCTCTGGGGCGCCCCGATGGGTGCACGCGGATTCTGGATCGGTCTCATCGCCGGGCTCACCTGCGCGGCGGTTCTGCTGAGTCTGCGCCTGGTGCGGGTGAGTCGCAAGTTTCGCCGCAGATCGTCGGGCAGTAACTGGAACCTGCCGAATCCGGACCCGTCCATGCTGTCTCCCCAATAAAGATTCCCTGCTAAAAAAATCCTTTATTTGAGCGAAACAATGGTTCAACGGACAAGGCATCACCCGTCCTGTCACTTCTCGTCTCATCCTTAAATCTCTCCGACACCTCTCCACAACATACTGAAAAAACAATATTCATTTTTCCGCCCTTTACCTGGACCATTCAAAATCCACCAAACTTTCGTAAAAACAATTAGAGCTTAGTACCAAGTGACTCAGGGATTCCCTGATTGCGAAGAAAATTTATTTTCCCTAAGCTTCCTTAGCGTCACGTCTTAATTCGAAACCAACCAACAAAAAATACTCGGTATCAACCTGTTTTCGTGAGTTTTTTCTCTTTCATGAAAACAATATTAATATTTCCTGGGATCTTAGTAAGGGAGGCGCGATGCAAAATCCAACGTGATGCAATCTGTGCCATTTAATTGTTTGTATCTATTATCTTTATTCAGGAGTAGCGAATGAGAAGTTTTTGTCTTTGGGTGACCTTGGCCTTTGCTTTGACCAGTAACATAGCATTCGCGGACCATTTCGGTCCGATCGCATCCCCCCTTCACGGCGGACAAATGGAATTGAGTCTCGGCTATTCCTATGGCTCTTCGGATTGGGAACCGGATGACGCCGTTATTGAAAAAATCAAACTAAAGCAAAATACGTTCTATGCCCAGTTGGGTATGGGCTTCGGCGGAAACTGGGAAGCGTATATTCGTGGCGGGTTCGCTGACTGTAATGCGGAAGACGCCTTTCGGTTCAGCACCAAAAATTCAACGGACTCTTTTCTCCCTTACGGTACTTTCGGTTTAGGTGGCCCTCTTTTTCATTGGGGTGAAGTCGCTATCGGACCTTTTTTTCAAGGCAGCTATTATTCTACCTACGAAGACATCATCACCAACGGAACGATTCGAGAGAAAATCTCCCTCGATAAAATGTGGGAAGCCAATCTCGGCCTTGCTTTTCAAGCCGAATTTGAGGGGGCATACCTCTATGGCGGCCCCTTTTATTACCTTTCGGATGCTGAATACCGAAGCGTCGCCGTATCGGGAGCTATCGTGGACGTTGCCGAAACCAACATGGAAAAAGAAAACAACGTAGGTGCTTATCTGGGGGTCCGGTGGCCCCTGAAAAACGGGTTCAGCGTTGATCTGGAAACCCAATTGAAGAATTCGGCAACCATTGGTCTGGCAGTTTACTACGCCTTTTAACGATCGCCATTTAGTATGAACCTCATAGTGAAAATTGCTAAAGAGACCTTTCAGGAGGACGTCATGAAAAAACTAATCATGCTCGGATTTCTCATAGCCGCCGCAGCTCTTGTCTTGCCGGGATGCGGAGGAAGCAATGATGGCCTGAGCACTGGCACTATCGACGTGGACAGCGGCACAATTATAGACGATTCCGGCACCATCAGCGCTCCCGTCGGAGACCTGGGGCCACTGACGGACATAGGCGACCTTTTGGGAAGCTATGGTGACAACTGGTATTTTACAAAAGTTACGGCGTTGAATGACAACGGTCAGGTTGTGGGTCAGTCCAACAATGGAGACCCTGTAAAAGGAGCCTTCTTATGGGATCCTTCAGCAACTCCGGCAATGACCTTCCTCGGGATTCATTCCGGCACCTACGATGGTTATTATGACGATAGCGGCGACAGTCTTTTTCGATACAGTGAAGCTGTAGACATCAACAATAATGGGCAGGTAATCTGTTATTCAACAACAGGAGATGAAACGCAAAAACGTGCCTTTTACTTTGATCCGGTCACATACGCGGCTTATGATCTTGCTCCTATCACCTGGGATGCAATCCATTCAGAGTGGGTAGTTAAACAATTTTCGGAAGCGGTTAAAATCAATGAAGATGGAGGAATTCTTCTCAATATCGATGACGCAACCGGAAGACATGCATATTATTGGGACGGCGTGACTGTTATTTCAGATACCCCATTCCCCCTTCCTGGGATTCCAATACCAGACGATACTCCTTACTTCCAAAAAATAGGCCTCATTATTAACGAAGATAGTGAAGCGGTTGCCTTAAATACTCTAAACCAAGCCGTTGTAAACTCTGGAGGAACTGCGGTCTTCACCGACATCAATAAAGGGGTTATCGAAAGCCTAAATGACCTTCCTGGCGTTGACAACAACACGAAGGCTGTTGATATGAACAATACGGTAACTCCCCCCTCCGACAGAGGACATATTGTCGGAACATCAGGCGACCAAGCTTTCTTCTGGGATGGTGGTGCCATGAAAGTCGTAGGAGATCTGGGAGGAGGATCCAGTGAAGCTGTTGATATCAACAACATGGATCAGGTGGTAGGAAATTCAACGACAACAGCAGGATCAACGCATGCATTCCTCTGGTATCTCAATACCTCGGGAACAGGTGTCATGCGGGACCTTGGCACACTCGGTGGTGATAATAGTTATGCTGTAGCAATTAATGACGCGGGGCAAGTCATCGGTTATAGCGAAACAGGGGAGATTCACCTAGACACGCAGACAAAGGTTCAGCATGCTTTTCTATGGAATAACGGAGTAATGTATGACCTCGGAACGCACAATGATTTTTACGATTATGGGTTCGTTCTACCCTACCCCTTCAGCGAGGCGGTAGCCATCAATGCCAGCGGTCAAATAGCCGGGAATTCCATTACCATCAATGCCCACTACAGAGGCTTTCTGTTGACCCCAACATTCCCTTGATAGGGGACATTTCGTACGAATAAAAAAAGCGAGGTCATCGACCTCGCTTTTTTTATTTCCCTCAACAAGTTCACCTCAGCACCCTTCCCCCTTGAACCACCAGCAACGCCACCACCGCATAGCGGGTCAGCTTGCCGGCCGTCACCAGGGTCAGGAACCGCAGGACCCCGACCCTGAGAAGCCCTCCCACCAGGCACAGGGGGTCGCCGACAACCGGCAGCCAAGAGAGC
>QKGY01000129.1 GCA_003250235.1 Desulfuromonadaceae bacterium | reverse complement strand
GCGATGATGTGCAGGTGGTGGTGGCGACGGTGGCTTTCGGCATGGGCATCGACAAGCCGAACGTGCGCTTCGTGGTCCACTACGACCTGCCCAAGAACATCGAGAGCTACTATCAGGAGACCGGCCGCGCCGGGCGGGACGGCCTGCCGGCCGAGGCCCTGCTCCTTTTCGGCTACGGCGATATCGCCATCTCACGGGGGCTGATCGAAAAAGGGGGCAACGAGGAGCAGAACCGCATCGAACTGCACAAGCTTACGGCCATGGTCGGTTTCGCCGAACCGCTGACCTGCCGGCGCCGGGTGCTGCTCGGTTATTTCGGCGAGCGGCTCGAGGAGGATTGTGGCAACTGCGACATCTGTCTCAACCCGCCGCAGCGTTACGATGCTACCGTCGATGCCCAGAAAGCCCTCTCCTGCGTCTACCGGGTGGGACAGCGCTTCGGCATGGGGCATGTGATCGACGTGCTGCGCGGCTCCGCCAACCAGCGCATCCTCAGCCTTGGCCACGACAGACTCTCGACCTACGGCATCGGCGCGCAAAAGAGCCAGGAGGCCTGGGGCAGCCTGATCCGCCAGCTCGTCCATCTGGGGTATCTGAGGCAGGATGTGGGGAATTATTCGGTGCTCACGCTGACCGAGGCGGCTCGCCCTCTGCTGCGCGGCGAGCAGGAGCTGACCCTGCCGCTGCCGCGGGTCAAAACCAGGGCGCTGAAAAAGCGGACGGCGATCAAGGCGGGCGACCTCGATGTCGACGAGGCGCTGTTCGAGTCTTTACGCGTGCTGAGAAAAAGCCTGGCCGACCGGGAGGGGGTTCCCCCGTTCGTGGTCTTCGGCGATCAGACCCTGGCGGAGATGGCGGCCTTCAAGCCGGCCGACGAAGAGGCCCTGCTGGCGATCCATGGGGTGGGGCGGCACAAGCTGCAGCGCTATGGGACGGCGTTTCTCGAGGTCATCGCCGAGGCGTCTTGCTGACGGGCGCAGCCCCGTGCCCCAGGACTGGAACCCTTTTTCCTATCCTTCCCGGATGAAATCGTAAGGGCCCACCCCCTGAACCAGCAGGTATTCCGCCGGGCTGTTCCCGCCATTGCCGGCCCGGTGAACCCTGCCGGCGACGATGCGGCAGGTCTCGCCGGGAGCCAGGACCTCGGGGGGGGCGCCGTCACGGGTTTCCACCCGGAGGCATCCCTTCAGGCAGACGAAGTAATCGTCGACGACGCTGTGGTGATGCCAGGCCGTGGACTCCTGGGCTGCCAGGTGCATGACCCGCACCGACACGTCGCCGGTTTTCAGGATGACCTCCTCAGCCACGGCAACCTCCTGACAAGTGCGTCACGAAAGGTAGTCCTCCCGTACCGGGGAAAACACCTCGACGGCCACCGACTCCTCGTGCGCGAATCCTTCATGCGCCAACCCCCCGGCGATGGACCAGCTGTCGCCGGGTTCGACCCGATGCACCACATCACCGATGGTGAGATCCATGCACCCCGATACCAGATAGCCGGTCTGCTCATGGGGATGGCTGTGGCGCGGAAGGACGGCGCCCTTTTCCAGCCTGAACTCGGCCAGCAGGGTTTTCTCGCCGTGCACCAGGGTTTTCATGGTGATCTTGTCGACCGCTTTTTTGTACCCGCTCAAATCCTTTTTGCGAAACATGCGCACTCCTTAAGTTTAGTTTCCCACGGTCTCCTCAGCGTGACAGCAGCACAAAGGCCAGCAGTCCGGCGAAGGAGAGGGTGACCAGGATGCGGTCGAGTCCCTTGGTGAAATGGACCACCAGCCAGGTGAAGAGATAACCGAGAATCCAGCAGGTGACCACCCGCGACATTCCCTGAGAAGCGGGGAACACCACCACCCAGATGAAATAGAAAAACAGGAAGTTGACGAAAAACAGGGTCCCATTGACCGCCAGGGCGAAAAGCCTGTGATTTTTAAGCTGAAACGATGGCGATTTTTTGCCCGATGCCTTCTTGGCCATGGTTTCCTCCTGAGGGGATACTCAACCCCCACAGTGTAGAGGCAGAATCCGATCGTTTCAAGAGGTTTGCTGAGGGGAGGGAGACAGGAGGGGGCAGGCGCCAGGGAAGGGAGCCTCCCTGGCGCCATGGGATCTTACTTGAATTCGACGCGGCGGTTCTGAGACCAGGCAGCCTCGTTTTCACCGGTCGCGGCGGGTTTTTCCTCCCCGTAGCTGAGGGTCTGGAGCTGATCCGCCGGAACTCCGAGCGCGATCAGGTATTGCTGGGCGGCCGTGGCACGGCGCTCGCCGAGAGCCAGATTGTAGGTGTCTGAGCCTCTCTCGTCCGTGTGGCCTTCAAGCGTAACCTGTGCGGACGGATTGGCTTTGATCCATTGCGCGTTCTGCGCAAGAACTTGCCGGGCTTCATCGCTCAGAGACGAAGAGTCGAAAGTGAAATAGATCGTCTTCATGGCGGACGGCTTGCTGGCCGCTGTCGGCTCCTGGACAACCTGTTCGCTCATTGCCGGCTGCTCGGATGGTGCTGTCTCCGAGGAAACAGTCGGTTGGACGGTTTCCGGGACAAGGGGTTTCTTGGCGCAGCCGGAGGGGGAGAAGGCAAGGGCCATAATGAGGGGCACGAAAATCAGATGTTGTTTCATGGTAAGGAAATCCTTTTCGATAAATGTCTGATCTCTCGGTCCGCCCCCTTTTTGAGACGGACTGCGAAAAGATCGTGTTCCATAGGTTTGCGTCCAAGAACAGCCTGTGAGGTGTTCTGCCGCCGAGTCGGATCTGGGAATCCGTGCAGTCAGAAGGGGCTTGCGGATTTAGGACGGGGGAATGAACCGGGGAAGGTAAATCTCGGCGGGAGAGGGGTGGACCTCGGTAGGATAGAGGGTCGGCGCGGGGAGTATTGTGCCTTCGGGCATTTCCTCGTAGGCCAGCAGGGAGGCGTCGATCTGCAGGCGTTTTTGTTTGAAGACCTGCGCTGTCGGTTTGATGGCCCCGTCGGCGAGAAAAGGCTTCTGGGAAAGGACCTGCTGACAGGGAACGACAAAAACGGCGTAGCTGACCGTAGAGAGGCGGACCGACAGAAAGGTCAGCGCCAGAACGAGGCAGAGGATTTTTCGGGTCGGGTGGAGTCGCTGCATGGAGATCCGCAAAGGGTTGAGACCACAATCGGCGGGTACTTAAATCTCTTTCTCCGTTCCTGTCAATAGGATTTTGGTGAGATTCGCAACTCGCTGATTTTTCAGTAGGAAATTTTTGTGACCGGTCGAGGCGATCGGGGGAAGGGGGTGACATCTCACGCACTCCTTGTAGGGAAGCGGCTTGGTGGATCCCCCGATGAACGCGACTCGAAAAAGTTGTGGTCCGGATACTTTTGTCTTGCACTGCATCGCAGCAAAACCCTATAAGCAATCAAGGCTCACCACCGCCCTGCCGGGCATGGATACCCACCGTGAAACCTTTCAAAAAAATCTTCGTCGAGATTACCAACAGCTGCAATCTCTCCTGCAGTTTCTGTCATCCGGGCAGCCGACCCGCGTCGTTTATGGCGCCGGCCACCTTCGAGACGATTCTGCGCCGGATCGAAGGGCATACCCGCCATCTTTGCCTGCATGTGCTGGGAGAACCCCTGCTTCACCCGGAACTGCCGGAGTTGCTCGAAACCTGCACCCGTAGGGGGATGCGTGTCAACCTGACGACCAACGGCACCCTGTTGCCGCGCTGGCGCACCGTACTGCTGGACAGCCCCGCCCTGCGGCAGATCAATATCTCGCTGCACAGTTTCGAAGAAGAATCGGTGGAAGTCTCCATGGTCGACTATCTCGACAGCGTGCTGGCCTTTGCCGACGAGGCCCGCCACCGCACCGACCTCTTCATCAGCCTGCGTTTGTGGAACCTTCAGCCTCAAGGCGGGGAAACGAACGACAAGGTTCTCGAACGCCTTCAATCCTTTTTCCGTCTCCCTTCTCCCATTACCGCCGAGGCGCACCCCGGACAGGGGATAACCCTGGCGCCGCGGGTGTTTCTCAGTCAGGCCCGCCGGTTCGCCTGGCCTCACGATCCCGCCCCGGACCTCGGCGAACGGGGAACCTGCCGCGCGCTTCGCGACCATGTCGCCATTCTGGTGGACGGAACCCTCGTTCCCTGCTGTCTGGATGCCGAGGCGGACATTCCGCTGGGCAATCTCCTCGATTCCTCCTTCGAGGAGCTCCTGGCCTCCCCACGTGCCGTAGCCATGCGGCAGGGGTTTCTTCAGGGGCGTGTCCTCGAATCGCTCTGTCGTCGCTGCACCTACCGGACCCGTTTCTGATCCAGGGGACACCCGAACCCGGCGGGATGGGCAATTTGTGACTCTACGGGTTGACAATTTCAGGAATTCCATCCAAAATTTTTAGATCTGATCCAAAGCGAGGGCAGCGCTTCGACACGGTCCCTGTCCCGTTTCTTTGATAAGGCAACAATCCCTTCATTCGGATTCTCATGGCCCTTTCACAACGCCTTTTTTCCGCGTTCATCTGGCTGACGGTCTTGTCGCTCCTGCTGGTGCCGATCTCCTCTGCAGAGGCCAACCGCCTGGTGCGGGTCGGCATTTACCAGAATCCTCCTCTGCTCGGTTACGACCAAAAAAATGTGGCTTACGGCTTTTTTAGCGATTTGCTGCATGAAATTGCCCGTGAACAAGAGTGGACCCTGGAATTCGTGCCCGGCAGCTGGGACGAATGCCTGCAACGCCTGGGGGCGGGGCATATCGACCTGCTGCCCGCAATTGCCTATACCCCTGAGCGGGAAAAACTGTATCGGTTTACGAACGAAACAGTGCTGTCGAACTGGGGGCAGGTTTACAGCCGCCCAGGCTCACAGATCCAGTCGATTCTCGATCTCGACGGCAAAAAGGTGGCCGTCGTGCGCGGGGATGTGCATTACCAGGGGCCCAACGGGCTAAACACCCTGGCCGAGAAATTTTCCTTGCACATCCGCTTCGTTGCCGTGGCGGAATACGAGGAGGCCTTGCAGGCCCTTGCGAACGCAGAGGTCGATGCCTGCCTGGTCAATCGTCTTTTTCTGCCGGCCCAGGATCTTGCGACCCGGGTTGCGAAAACCCCGCTCGTCCTTAATCCGGTATCTGTTCGCATCGCCTTTGCTCCCGGCGGCGACCCGACCCTGAAGGAAGCCTGCGACCTTCAGATTGCCCGACTTAAAAGTAATTCCCAATCCGTCTATTACCAAATCATGGCCCGATGGCTCGGCGGGGGCGAGGAATATGGCGTTTTCGTTCGCCTTCTTCCCTGGCTCAAGGTGCTTCTTGGCGCCCTGGTTGTTCTTGTCGTGATCACCGTTCTGAGCCGATTCCAGGTCAGGCGGGGGCTGAGGGAAATTTCCCAAAAAAACAGACAGCTCGAAGAGGAGGTCGCCGAGCGGCGTCAGGCCCAGCAGGCGCTGGCCCGCCAGACGAGTTTTTTTGAGGCCGCCCTCAACAGCATCCCTGACGGAATGGTCCTCTGCAACACCGAACGGCAAATCATACGGTGCAACCCGGCCATGACCGGGGTTTTCGGTTTTTCGGCGGATGAGCTTCTGGGCAAAAAAACGGCCCTGTTTTATGCCCGTCAGGATGATTTTGATGCCCAGGGAGCTCAGCGGTTCAATCCTGTCGCGGCATCGCAGGGGCAGCCGTATGTCGTGGACTATCGGCGCAAGGACGGAACAACTTTTCCCGGCGAGACCCTGGGGACGGCGGTACGGTCGGAACAGGGCGAAGTGCTGGGATATCTCGGAGTCATGCGGGACATCACCGTCCGGCAGAAGGCCGAGCGGGCCCTGCAGTGGGAACTTCGGGTCAATCAGTCCGTCGCGGCCTTGGGGCGCCTGCTTCTGTCCTCGTCCTCCATCGAGGAAATCTCCGCGCGGGTCTTGGAAGAAGCCAAGAACCTGACCGACAGCCCCTATGGCTTTGTCGGTTTCATCGATCCCGATTCGGGGAACATGGTGAGTCCGACCATGACGCGGGATGTCTGGGAGCAATGCCAGGTCCCTGATAAAAAAATCGTATTTCATTCCTTCAAAGGGCTCTGGGGCTGGGTTCTTACGGCAAAGCAGCCGATTCTCTGCAACGACCCGGCAACCGATTCCCGCACCACCGGTATCCCCGGCGGGCATGTGCCCATCGACCGCTTTGTCGGTGTCCCCGCCGTTGCCGATGGAGACCTCCTGGGGATCATTGCTCTGGCCAATGCGGCCAGGGATTACCAGGAAAAAGACCTCGAGCTTTTGGAGCGCCTGGCCGCTTCCTATGCCCTGGCTGTCAAGAATATGCGTGCCGCGCAGGCTGTCCGCGAGAGTGGCGAGCGATTTCGCGCGATCTTCGAGCATGCCAATGCGGGGATGAACACCATTGACATCGACGGGAACTACCTGCAGGTCAACCCGGCTTTCTGCCGTTTTTCCGGTTATGCGCAGGATCAGTTTGCAAAAATGACTGTCGAGGATCTGACCTTCGCGGACGACATCGCCATGACCCGGAAGTATTTCGACGAGGTCCGTCAGGGCCGCCGATGGCATTTCGATTACCAGAAGCGCTTCGTGCATCGCAGCGGCCGGCTGGTATGGGGGCAGGTGACAGCGGCGTGGATTGCCGATGCCGAGGGGAAGCCTCACTATGCGGTGGGGCTGGTTCAGGATATCACCGAGCGCAAAAGGGCCGAGGCGCGTCTGCAGGAGAACGAGGAACGCCTTCGGCATCTCGCCCACCATGACAGTCTTACCGGTCTGCCCAACCGGGTGCTTTTTTCCGATCGTCTGCTGCATGGCATGGACCGGGCGCGACGTTCAGGGACGCAGCTCGCCCTGCTCTTTTTCGACCTTGACCGCTTCAAGGAGATCAACGATACCCATGGGCATGCCCTGGGCGATCAGATTCTGCAGATTGTCGCCGAACGCCTCAAGTCTCTGCTTCGAAAGGCAGATACCGTGGCCCGTTTTGGAGGCGACGAGTTCATCGTTCTGCTCGAAGATATCAAGGATTCTCTCGACGTGGCCCCTCTGGCCAAAAGAATCCTTGCGGTCCTGTCCGAACCGCTCATCCTTGTAGGAAAACCCTTCCACATTACCTCCAGTATCGGGATCAGCCTCTTTCCCGCGGACGGCGAAGACGAGGCTCTCCTCGTCAAAAAAGCCGATGATGCCATGTTCCTGGCCAAAAAAATGGGACGAAACCGTTTTATGTTTTCCGGTCCGACTCTTGGCGCTACGGAAATGAAACGGTAGGTCCGATACCGGGAATGTCTGAGCCCCCCTTGTCCGTGCTGCTGTCGTGATGTCCCCTCAGGACAGCGGCAAAGGCTGCTGTTTCGGACAAGGTTCGATGGAGAATCTCTCGAACGTAAGGTTGAAAGGGATGACGAGATGACAGAGAACAAAATCCGTGTGGGGATAAGCGCCTGCCTGCTTGGTGAGAAAGTCCGCTTTGACGGCGGACACAAGCGGGATTATTTCCTGACCGACTCTCTGGGCCCGTTCGTCGACTATGTGCCGGTGTGTCCGGAGGTGGAGATGGGGCTGCCGACGCCGCGCGAGGCCTTGCGTCTGGTTGGGGATCCTGAGTCCCCGAGACTGGTTTTCTCCCGCAGCGGCGAGGATGTGACCGACAGGATGCAGGCCTGGGCGGCCCGAAAGGTTCGCGAGCTGGAGCGGGAGAATCTCTGCGGTTTTATTTTCAAGTCCCGATCGCCGAGCAGCGGCATGGAAAGGGTCAAGCTCTATGACCGCAACGGGGTTCCCAACATGAAAGGGGTCGGCCTGTTCGCCCGGGCCTGCATGGCGCACTTCCCCCAGATTCCGGTCGAGGAGGAAGGCCGGCTGCACGACCCGGGCCTTCGCGAGAACTTCATCGAATGTCTTTTTACGTTTCAGCGCTGGCGGCAACTGCTGGCCGAAGGAGCGACACCGGGTCGGCTTACCGGCTTTCACACCGCTCACAAGCTGTTGATACTCGCTCACAGTCCGCAAATCTACCGCGAGATGGGGCGTCTGGTGGCATCCGTGGGGCAGGGCGACGAAAGCGTTTTCGAGGCCTATCCGGCTCTGCTGATGAAGGCCATGCGCCAGAAGGCCACGCCGGCCAAACACACCAACGTGCTTCAACACATCCTGGGCTATTTCAAAAAGCAGCTCTCTTCCGATGAAAAACAGGAAGCCCTGGAAATCATCGCCTCCTACCATGACGGAAAGATCCCCCTGATCGTTCCCGTCACCCTCATGAACCATTTTGTGCGTCGTTATCGCCAGCCTTATCTGCAGGGGCAGATTTATCTCAACCCCCATCCGCTGGAACTGCGCCTTCGCAATCACGCCTGAGCCTTGACCGGATACCAGGGGCAGGGCCGGCTCCGAATACAAGAAAAATTCAAGAGAGGGTATTAGTCGTTTTTCGCGGAATTCGCAGAAACGAGCAATGCGCAGCAGTTTGTCCGGATGTGGTCCGTGAGGTCCTGGGCAGGCATCGGTTTTCCCGTCAGGAAACCCTGAACGAAATCGCATCCCAGGTCGTTGATGGCCTTCAACTGAGAGGGGGTTTCCACCCCTTCGGCCACGACGTCGAGATCGAGGTCGTGCGCCAGGCGGATGACGGCGTCGGAGACCTTGGCAGAGGCCCCTCTTTCTTCAATCCCGCTGATCAGGGACCGGTCGAGTTTGATGGTGTTGACGTGGAACTGGTTGAGGTAGGAGAGGGAGGAATATCCGGTACCGAAATCATCGATGGCAATATTGATCCCCATGGTCTGCAGGGCGTTGATGCGTCGGGCCGCCAGTGAGGGGTCTTTCATCAGGGCCGTCTCGGTGATTTCCAGGCATAACCGGTTTGCCTTGACCTTGAAAAAAGCCAGATCCTCGGCGACCGATTCCACCAGATCGGCGGTCATGAGCTGTTGGGGGGCCATGTTGACGGTGACGCGGAAGAGGGTGTCGTTGAACACTTCCAGGTCGCGACTCCAGACGGCGATGTCCCTGCAGGCGTGCTGAAGCACGATTTTGCCGAGCCGGACGATATGGGCCCGCTTCTCCGCAAGGGGGATGAACTTCCCCGGAGGCAGCAACCCCCGGGTAGGGTGCTGCCAGCGCACCAGGGCCTCTGCCCCTTTGAGGGAACCGTCTTTCAAGGACCAGATCGGCTGGTAATGAAGAATGAACTGGTCCGGGGCGTCCAGAGCGATCTTGAGGTCCTCTTCAAGGCGCTGCTGGTCGCGGATCGCTTTGTCCAGCTCTTCATTGTACAGCTGGATGCCTGTTTCAAGCCGGTTGCGTTTGACTTCGTACATGGCCAGATCGGCCCGTCGCAGGATCTCGGAAACCCCGCCCTTTTCCACGGCAACGGCGCCGATGCTGGTTTCAATCTGCAGGCGCAGACCGTTGCAGGTGATCGGTTCGCGGATCAGCGCCCGCAGCTGCCCGGCAAAGACTTCGACCTCCTGAAGGCTGGCACAGGGGGTGACGATGACGAATTCGTCACCGCTCAGACGGGCGGCCAGTCCCTCTGCCGGGCAATAACGGGACAGCCGCTGCCCGGTTTCGCGCAGCATGCCGTCCCCCGTCAGATGGCCGTAGTTATCATTGATCCCCTTGAACTGATCGAGATCGAACAGGAAGAGCCAATAGACCTTTTCCCCCATGGGGGCTCTGAGCAGGTTTTCCAGGAATTTCAGAAGCGACGCCCGATTCGCCAGCCCGGTGAGCGTATCGTGCATGACCAGCCACTCGAGCCGCAACTCCTGACCGCGGCGCTCGGTGACATCCTTGGCCATCAACAGGACCTGTTTGACGTGTCCGTCTTCTCCGCTGATCGGCGCCATGGACAGGTCGAGGGCCACCTCCTGTTCATGCTGGCTGGTGTCGCACAGGGTGTCGATCCGGCCGGCGGGCTTTCGTTCTTTGGCAATGGCCTGGAACAGGGTCTCGAATGACTTTTTCTCCGCGGCGGTGATCAGGGTGCCGAGAGAGCGTCCCATCAGCTCCGTATTATTGTATCCCAGGGTCGCGCACCAGAGCTCATTGATAAACAGGATTCTCCCCTCGGCATCTGCCAGGGCAATGAGCAGAGGGGCGTTGTCGAACATCGCCCGGAATCCCTCTTCACTCTCTTTGAGAGCCTGGTGCAGCGCATACTCCTCGGTGACGTCCCGGAATACCAGAATCACCCCGTGGATCGTCCCCTCGGCCCCGCGGATTGGGGCGGCGCTGTCGGCAATTTGATACTCTTTTCCGTTGCGGGCCCTGAGCACCGTATGGTTAGCCAGGCCGACGATCTGGCCGGTGGCCAGAACCTTGTCGACAGGGTTTTCCGCCTGGACTCCGGTTTTGGCATTGAAAATGGGGAAAACCTCAAGCAGCTCCTTCCCCCGGGCCTCCTCGACCACCCATCCCGTCAGTTTCTGCGCCACCGGATTCATGCGGGTGACCCGCCCCTGCGCATCGGTGGCGATGACGGCGTCGCCGATGGAGTCGAGGGTGACGCTGAGGTTTTCCTCGCGGTCCATCAGGGCGCGGCTGGCCTGTTGACGCTCCACGAGCATGCTGTTGGCCGCTTCGGCAATATGGGCAAATTCCTCGAACTCGATTCCGGTGGCATCGATGAGAATATCCTTATGGGCCGCATGGTCGAGAGCGTTTTTCAGGGTGGCGATGCTTCCGTCGATGCGTTTGGCCAAACGGTGTCCCAACAGGAGGAAAATCAGGGCGGCCAGGGGAATCAGCGCGGCGGATTCGAGCATCTGTCCGACGATAATCTTTTCAAGAGCCTGTCGGGCATAGGCTTTTTCTTCCTCGACGTGATCGAGGTTGATACCGGCGCCTACGTACCAGTTCCATCCGGGGACCAGGGCGGCATAGCTGAGTTTGGGGTACTGCTGGTGATCCACGGTCTCCGGCATATGGTATTGGACGAACCCCCCGCCTTCCCGGGCCACCTGGATCAACTCCTGCACCACTTTCTTACCGTTATGGTCGGTCACGTCAATCATGGTTTTGCCGCGGCCGGGGCCGAAGTGGATGAGCCCGTTGAGCTCCCCGCCGAAAATGGTCAGCTCCCCCGAAAACTGGATGGCGTGGAGGTGGTCGGCCACCTCCTGCTGCAGTTCGACCGTGTAATCCTCCAGGTAATCGCCCGTGCCGATGAAACAGTCGAGTGGCTTCAGGTAGCGCACATAGGCCAGCTTGGGGTTATCCCAGCGGGTGGAGCCGGGTTTGCTGATTCGGTAGGCGACATACCCCTCGCCCTTCTCCCGGCAGAGGCGGATCATTTCACGGACGTAATAGACGCCGTCACTGTCCTTGAGGTCGAGCATGTTGCGTCCCTCGAACTCGGGGTGATCGGCAAAGAGCAGCTCGGTTCCGTCCATACGGGTGGCGAACATATAGCCCCGTCCGTTGCTATGACGCATGGGGCGCAGGGTTTCCATCACCAGCCGCGTCAATTCGGCGCGGTTCAACTTACCCCCGGAATTCTTCAGGATGGATTGCGCGTTCTGGTAGGCCGTGTCGACCTGCTGCTTCAAGAGGTGATGGAGACGGCTGTCGGCGGCCTGTTTCTCGCTTTCGATAAAATCCAGGATGAACAGGGTACGCTGGCGCAGTTGCGAACGGACCTTGTCCATGAGTTTTTCCTGGATATGGGCGTAGTTATCCCGGTACTCACGGACCTGGGTGAAGGCGTTGAAGCCGAGAACGATCAGCACCAGGCAGATCGTGAGAAGAAAGTTCCACTTGGAGCTGGTTCGTTGGAAGGATTGTCGCGAGTGGCCGAACCGTCGGCTCACCAGCACGAGGGTCAGCACCAGGATGCCCAACACCAGAGCCCAGTTCCAGAGAAGTTTATGGGGCAGCGTAAGGAATGTGAAGGTTTCAGGGGGGAGGGAGTCGGAAAACGAAGGAGAGGCGGCAGAGGCCCACTGCGTTTGGGTGCCCAGAGAACCGATCAGCGCGAATCCGCAGGAACGAAAGACCAGGGACATTTGCGACAGTGGGTTGTCGGTTAAGCGCATGACGGCATTCCCGTGGGAGAGGGTATCCGGAAAAAGATTAAAACTACTTGTATAACAGGTGAATTATTAATTCAAATGGTATTTTACGGTAAAACGGGGATAAAAAGGGGTCATGGACGCGCAGGGGTGATCTGAAGGGCAAGGCGAATCGCCTCTTCATAGGGAATCAGCTTCTGGCGGATCAGACCCCGGATGCGGTTTTCCCGGCAGATCACCTCGTTGCCAAGACCGTGAAGAAGGGCGAGGGCGGTATCGGCCCGAACGGGGGAGAGCACTCCGAGTAGCCAGGCGGTGAGACGCGACGAAAAAAAGGGGACCGGCAGGAAGAGGTTGATGTCGTTGGCAACGCGGGCGAAGCCTTCGAGCATTTGCCGATAGGTCAGCACCTCCGGACCGCCGATGTCGAAGCTCTGGCCTGCAGTCTTCTCTTCGTCCAGGCAGCCTGTCAGGTAGCGAAGCGCATTGGCGAGAGCGATCGGCTGACAATGGGTGTCCAGGCCCTTGAGATCGGGGATAACCGGCTGGGTTTTCACCAGGAAACGAATGAGTTCGAAAGAGGCCCCCCCGGCGCCGAGGATGACGGCCGCTCTCAGGACCGTGGTGGCAAAAGCCCCCTGTCGCAGGATGTCGGCCACTTCGTGGCGGCTTTGCAGGTGAGCGGAGAGGTGCTCGGAAGGTTCTCCCAGCCCGGAGAGAAAAATGACACGGCGCACGCCTGCATTCTCCGCCGCCTTCGAAAAGTTGATGGCGGCGGTCCTGTCCCGCTCGGCGAAGCGACTCACCCCGGCATCGAGGGAGTGCACGAGGTAGTACGCGGTGTCGACGCCCTCCAGGGCCGGTTCGAGGGAGGGCGGGTCAAGCAGGTCGGCTTTAACCCGCTGGACTCCCGGAGGCAGAGAGGCCTGATCGGCACGGGAGAGGCAGCGTAGCGCATGCCCCTTTTCGGCCAGGGCGCGCGTGAGAGGACGGCCGATAAAGCCCGTTGCTCCGGCGATCAGAATGATCGGTTGCGACTCCGGTTGCAGAGACACCCTCACCTCCCGGTGTGTTCGGCGACTGTCAGGGATCGACGTAGACTTCGATCCGTTCCTTTCCCTTGCCGATGTTCTTGCGCTTGAGGCGGATAGCGCCCACCTCCGAGGTACGCTTCAGATGGGTGCCGCCGCAGGGGATGAGGGCAAAGCCCTCGACCTCCCAGGTGCGGCGCTGGGCTTTCTCATCGGAAAAATTGCTGCGGATAACCCGGTCGGCGTCGATCAATGCCTGGACTTTTTCCGTGATGAGGGGGAAATGCTCCGAGAGACTGACGGGCCAGCCGAAATCGAGACGGGCCTTGTCTTCGGCGATATGGGCGCCGATCTTGCCGATGCCTTCGAACTGGCGATAGACGACTTCCAGGACGAGTTCGGCGGCAAAGTGCAGCCGCATCAGCCGGTAGCGTCTCTCCCAGTCGATGGCCACCCGAACCCGGTCGCCGGCTTTCAGACCGTGATCCTCCGGAAGGGTGTAGAGGATGTCGAACCCCTCCTTGCGGGCTTCCAGAACGGGCTGTCCGCCGATGGTTCCGGCGTCGCTCTCCTGGCCGCCGGAGAGAGCGTAGAAGATCGTTTCATCCAGAGTGACGGTGTTGCCGCATACGGTGCGAAGGGTCGTCTCCAGAGTTGTTTGATAAGGGTCTTCCCAAAAGATTTTGTTGAGCATAGAGGGTTCCGTGATTCAGGGACGATGAAGCGTTCTTCGGGCGAAGAGGACCGGCCCGACCAGGGTCAGTACCGGCACGAGAATCCAGATGCGTCCGGCCAGCAGGTTGTAATCATGGCTGATGCGGCTCCAGGGATATCCCAGCAGGAAGCGGCCCAGCCCGATCTCGAAAGCGAGGGTCATCGCCAGCCACATGCCGCCGACCATCCAGGCCGTCCGCAAAGAACCGAGCGGCCAGATGCGCGTGAGCCACCCCAGGTAGACCCCGAGCAAAAACAGCAGGCACAGCGTCGAAACCTGGTGAGCGGCCAGCTCGCCGATGACCGGCTGATACAGGCTGTCACGCAGACCGCCATTGAGAACCGCCAGTCCCATCATGCCGAACCAGCCTAGAAAATATTTGAGGAGGGTCATGGTCCTCTCCCGGATGCGAACCCCCATCCTAGGCGGGATCGCTCCGATGTGCAAGGCCGTTTTGCCGATTCTCCCGCAGCGCCCGTCAAGGCATCGACTTTATTTCTCGGCAGAAAAAGTTTCCCTGGCGACGGAGCGGGACCACTGCCGGATGGCGAGGACTTCCGCCTCGTCGATGCCGAGAGAGCGCAGGAACTGGGCGTGGGCTTGCGGGGCGCGGCGTTCGAAATCGGCATGCCAGGCGCGCATGGCCGCTTCATCCATCCCGGCGGTTTCGAGCATCTGCACCCACAGCGTTTTGTCGACCACCGGTGAGTGGACGTTGTTCGTGAGGTTTTGCAGCATGGCGGCAATGAGGCGCTGCTGGTTCTGCAGCGCGAGGATTTCCTCCCCGAGATCCTTCAGACGCTTCTCCAGCATCCGGGCGCTCGGTTTCCCATCGCTGGCCAAAATGCGTGCCGTATTCTCGACGGAGAGCCCCGCCCGGCGCAGGTCGCGAATGCGTGCCAGCCTTCGGGCCTCCGCTTCGGAATAGAGGCGGTATCCGGCCTCGCTTCTGGTGCCCGCTCGCAGCAGCCCGATACGGTCGTAGTAGAGCAGCGTGCTTCGCGACAGGCCGAACTGCCGGGCCAGTTGCGAAATGGTGTAGGTCGTCATGATCGCATCCCGAAAGGGCGGGTGACCGCAAGCGCAGCCACCCGCGTGACTTCGTTACCGACTGTTGGCGCGAATCCGGGCGATCTGCTCGGGGGAGAGGCCCAGCCAACGGAGAAAATCCTCGTGTCCCTCGGGATGGCGGGATTCGAACAGGCGGTGCCAGGCGTTCATGGCCTCGTCGTCCAGCCCGATCTCGCGGAACATGGCGACCCAGTCTTCTTTGCTTACGTGTCTCTGCATGATGCGTCTCCTTGATGGTTTAGGATGATTGGGTGTCATGGCCATGACTGAGACCGTTATAAACTGTGAACCGATAGACGGGTCAACAAGGAAAATGACAGGTGGGGAGAATGCTCCGAAAGGGGCTCAGCTGAAAAAGCACAAGGCGTTCCGGCAGGGTGGAGTCTCCCTCCTTAACGGCTAATGGCCAGCTTCAGGCCGAAGCCGACGAAAATAGCCCCGGCGAAGCGTTCGATCCCTCTCCGCCATTGGCGATACCGCTTTTGAAATCGCCGGTGAGAGAAGGCGACGGCGACAAGGCCGTACCAGCTTGAAGAGATCAGCACCATCAGCATCACGCCCAACAACCCGGTCGACAGGGGGATGTCTTTCGGGAAAGCGGTGGCGAACAGACTGGTGACGAAGGCTGCGGCCTTGGGGTTGGAGAGGCTGGTCAGCAACCCGGTTCGGATAAGTCTCGCCGATGTGCCGGAAGGGCATGCCGGAGCCTGTCCTTCCGGGGAGGGCGACGGTTTTTTGATCCACAGCCGCAGGCCGAGATAGACCAGATAGGCTCCCCCGCCGATTTTCAGGCCGGCATAGAGCCAGGGCGCGGATTGAAACAGCAGCCGTATTCCCCAGAGGCCGCAAAGCCCCCACACCAGCGTTCCGGTGCCGAGCCCCAGAACGACGAACAGGGCCGCGCGGCGCGAGGAGCAGACCGCCATCTGGGCGGTGATGAAGAAGTTGGGTCCGGGGGTGAGGACCGCTACCAGCCAGATCAGGGCGATGCTCGTCAGGGTGAGGGAAAGGCTCATGGTTCGAAAGTTCTCCTTAAATGTCTCTGCCGGTCAGGGGGGGATTTTCTGACGCAGTACGTCTGCTTGTGTCCCTTGGACTCAAAGCTTCTGGCGAGGGTTTCCGCCTCGTCGAAGGAAAGCCCTTCTCTGACGGGAAACTCGTTGCCGTTGTCGTCGAGTCGCACCACGCACCAGGTTTCCTGCCTCCGCTCTGCTGACGGTCGTTTATCGGTGTCATTCATGAAGGGATCAGCTTCCTGGCGAAGGTTGTTCCAGGGGGCTCTCCGCGCAGGTTTTTCGCCTGACGCGTTCGAAGGGGTCCTGACGGTAATAGGTCTGCAAAACGCGATAAAGATCCGGGGCCCTCGCAAGCAGCTCCCGGGGTCTGTCGAAAAACTGCTCCGTCGCGACGGCAAAGAATTCTGCCTCCGCCGTGGCGCCGTAGGCATCGAGAAACGATCTTTTGCCCGTGGCGACATCGGTTCTGAGACGCTGAAACTCACGGGTACAGACGAGAACCCAGTCCTGAAATTCAGCCTTGCTGCGTAGCGGCGGTGTTCCATCGGCCGTTCCGTCAAGCATATCCAGTTTGTGGGCGAATTCATGGTAGATGACGTTATGCCCCAACTCCGGATGCCGACCGCCGTGCAGGGCCGCGTCCCAAACGACGATGACCGGGCCACGTAAAAAAGCCTGCCCGAGAATGGGTTGCGCACGTTCGACCGGTGCGACGGTGTTTTCAAAGAAACCCGGGGTGCGCGGCGGCGGCACCACGGTCGAGGGATAGACGATGATGGAGAGGACATTCTCGTAGTAGTTGTGCGGCAGCCCGAGGATGAGCAGGCAGGCTTGAGCCGATATCGTGACGCGTATTTCGTCATCGAGTATCAGACCACCCGCACCCTCCCAGTTTTTCTCTGCGATAAAAACCTGGATCAGCTTGCGCAAGCTGGCACGCTCGCTATCGTCCAGCATGCAGTAATGGGCAAGGTTGCGACGGATGATTTCATCCCAGGCCGGAGGAAAAGGGGCCTGGGTCAGTTTTTTTCGGCGCTGCGACGGGAACCAGTCAAACATGGGATCGTCCTTGATTTTGATTTTAGAGATACGGCGAACCGGCGAAAGTCATTGCAGGCGGATGGCCAGCTTGGCCGGGTGCACCATTTCACCCTTTTGCGGGCATTCCGGCAGCATGGCCGAAGTTTCGATCCCGCCGCTGTGGTAAGCGTAGAATCAATGCTTCAGGGGCGTCTGGTCCTCCTGTTCTATCGGCGTCGACTCGTTCTCGAAAGGGTGTTTTCCAACGACTTGGCCGGAGGATTTCACGTCGTCCTTTTCGATGGGTGTCGCTTCGTCTTCGATAGGCGTCGCATGGTCGAGATCGTTCGTGGATTTTACATCGTTATGCTCTATCGGTGTCGATCCGTTCTCAAAGGGGTGTTCGCCAACGACCTGGTCGATGGATTCCGCGTCGTTCTTTTCGGCTTGCGTCGTTTCGCCCTCTATCGGGGTGGAGCGGTCGAGCTGATCCACGGATTTGATATCGCTCTGCTCAATCGGCGTTGTTTCGTCTTCAACGGAGCCTGACGCCCTCAGGGGGGAAGAGAAAACCAGACTCAGGAAGGCGAGACCTAACACAAAAGATATTTTCATGGTTTCATCCTTTCCGACTCCTTTTCGTGACGGACACCCTACAGGAGCATGGATTTCATTTTACGTCCACCCGTCACCTCAAAGCCGTTTTCTTCGTAAAACCGGACGGTTCTTTCAAACTCCGGCAGAGGCGGCGTGCAGAGTTCCAGCCGCTTCCAGCCGCGTTCGCGACCATAGGCGCGTACATGCTCGAGCAGTATGGCCCCGGCCTTTTGCGACCTGTAGGGAGGCTGGATGTAAAACTCCTGAACAATCCCGAACGTGCCTTCGGCATACAACGCATGGCTTTCGCACAGGGTCGCGAACCCCACAGCCGTCTGCGTTTCCGCATTGACGGCCAGAAATACCGTGTACTTGCCCTGCTCCATGAGACTGCGGCAGAGCGCGGTCGTTTCGTCGAGGTTGACGTTGAAATGCCGGGCGCCGGTTCTTTCGATGATCTCATCGGTCAGGGCTATCGCGAACGAAGCGATGAGCGGCGCTTCGGCGGAGGAGGCTTGTTGAATCCTGACGGGCATGGGGAATCCTTTCAGAAGCGATTAGCGCACGGGCAAGGGGAGGACCTCGATGTCCGGCAGGGTGTTGAAAACCTGCTCGACGGTCTGGTTTTCGGTCAGCGCTCTGACGATCAGCGGCAGCGGTTCGGCCCAGATCTCCGGAAAATCCCTCTCCGGAGCATCGACGATGGGAAACGCCAGGGCTTCCACCGGCGGGGTGAAGGCAGCGGCCACCCCCGGTTTGTTGCCTCGGGCATCGATGCGGTACCAGCCGTATTTATCGAGATAGACCGCATTCAGACCGTGAAGACAGTAGGGCGGGCCTCCGGTCCCCACCGACAGGCGCTGGTAGCAGAGCCCGGCCGGGATGGCATTGGCCCTCAGCAGCGCCGCGAGCAGATGGCTCTTGGCATAGCAATACCCGGTGCCGTGGATCAGGACGTCGGAAGCCCTGCAGGTGACAGGATTCTTGCGGTAGTCCCAGCTGTGCGGAATGGCGTCGCGTACAAACTCGAAGCAGCGTTTCGCGATCGCCTCGTCCGAGGTGCCGCCTTCGGCGAGCTCCCTTGCTTTTGCCACGATCAGGGGATGGTCCCTGTCGATGTATTCACTGCTGACGAGGTAGGGGTTCATGTCGTTTATCCCTGTCTAAAATCCCCATGGAGCATCGCGAGAGGTTCACGGCGGTGATGAGGGGAATGCTTTATGGTTCGTCTTGAATGGCGATTCGTGGTTCGGCGGTCAGTATTTTTTCAAGCTCTTTGTCGAGCGTGTTCAATGGGGATTTCAGGTCAAGCCTGCCCATGAGCCTACGGAAAAGAGATTTTATATAAAAAAACGGAACGTCAACGTGCGGGAACACATGCCAGACGATGTCCTGGCCCCGGGGCGGCGATTCCGGATCGTATTTTTCGAAAATTTCTTCACGCTGTTCAGCCCCACAGCCGACCCAAAGCAGGTAGTCCCTGCTTGAGCACATGACGCACCATCCCCAATCTTCGGGGATGAGTTCCGTATCATAACCGGCATGTTTCAGCTTTTTACAGAGCCACTCTCCGAGTTCCTTGCCGTAACAACCCGGATTGGTTTCCGCATCTTCGCCCGTTTGGATCTGGAACAGATCCGATGTAAAGGAATAGCCTTTGTTCATGGTTTCTTTCGCCGGCACAAAGGGGGTGGATGTACGGATAACGCATACGACGCAACCCTGATGAAGCGCCGTGCCGCTAGAGCCCCTTGAGTCGTTTGTTACGGACGGGCGTCAACCCTGTCGCCGTGACTTGGAGGCGATGACGTCACGGTGAACACCACATCCTCCACAGACTCGTTCCTGAACTGGTGAGGGACTCCGGCCGGCACATGGAACCCTTCATGGGGATGCAGCCTGTGAACCACGCCATCCACTTCCAGGGACGCCACCCCGGAGAGCACGAAGAAAAACTGTTCCGCCTGGCGATGAAGATGCCTCGTTTCACAAGCACCGCTCGGCACGCGCTCCTGGATGATGCTCAGGGAGGGCGTTTTGACCAGATGCCATCCATCGCAGCCGTCTCCCCACACATAATGTTCGGTATTTTCGGTGGATGTTTTTCCCATTTTTTAAGAGTAACTCCGTCACCTGAGGATTGTGGTCCCCGGCGACATCACGCCTCGCAACGAAGAAACAACGCGTGATGTCATCCGGGGGGCCGGTTTGCTATGCGGCATTCGAGCCGGAACGATAATGAACCCACGCCCAACCCAATAGGGTCAATACCAGGAAGGGGTAGGCATAGAAGGGCAAGGGTTTGGAGAGAGGCGTGAGGGCTAATCCGCCGTATGTTTGCAGTGCCGTCGCTGCAAACAGCAGCGAGGCGATGGTGCCCGTCACCCTCACGAAAACCGGCATGAGCGATGAGGCACTCACCACTGCCAGAGCGGCCGCCCAAAGCCCTGCCCCTGCCGCAAACACGGGGGAACTCGCTGACAGCTCCATGGCGGAGCCGGAAACCACCAACGTTTGACCGGCGAGAAACACGAGAAAACCGGCTGCCAGTTGCTCATGGCCGAGTTTGATATGGTGAACGGCTAAAAGTGCCGCACCAAGCACAAGCGCCGTGCCATCCAGACCCCATGCGATCCCCCGCATGGCTGAGGGTAAAAATGAGCCTGCCATGCCCAATACACCACCCACGACAAGGCAAGCGGCTGCAAATAAATTCAATCGATGGCTATTCATCGGTTAACTCCATCATAAAACCCGAGCATTCAATGCGGTCGGTATCCGGCGAGCGAACGGATGCGAAGTCGACTGAAGCGCGTCCGGTTGCTCTGGGATGAGGTCCGACCGAATTCGATGTCGGGTCCGAGCTTACGAGTGCCGGACTCTGTTCTCAAGCCAGTGCAGGGTGTTCCTGTCCTCGGGCCAGCCCAATCCCGGCCCATAGTCCGTAGCGACTCCGTGTCGATGGTCCGTGATCGTTCCTTGCAGGATGTAGACGGTGCCCGGTCTGCCTTTATGGTCGTGAACCGGGCCGAATATGCCCCCTGGCTCGATGGTCACCCTACGCATCCGCAGTTGGCGCCCTGCCATGCCCTCGATCTCGGGCCCAAGATCAACCGTAGTAAGCAGTTCTACCGTAACACCTTTCGTC
>QKGY01000424.1 GCA_003250235.1 Desulfuromonadaceae bacterium | reverse complement strand
TCTCCTCGTCAAACGCAACGTTTTCTACCTCGTAGTTGAACTCGGAGGCCAAGATGGCTGCCGTTTCAAAATCAAGCGGGTGATTGATCGTCACCATGGTCCCCTGACGCATCAGCTCACGGATGAGGTCGTTAGCTTTGATTCCCATCCGTTTTGCGAGTTCTCCCACAGTGATCGCGTCGCTGATCTTGATAATTCTCTTGATCGCCTTTGAAACCGTGATCTCAGTCTTCTTGGGTGGTTTGGGCGCCTTTCGACCTTTGCGTGTACGGTCGGCATGATCGGGCTCGAAGATCTCACGACGCCCCTTACGACGCATCTCATCTCCGGCACCCTCACTGTAGTCGGCTCCTTTACCCTTTTTCTTCTTTTTGCCCCCGCGTACTTCTTTCCCGGTAAAGGTTTCTCCCAACGTGGAGGGGGGTGGCAGAGTCGGCGCCGAAGGGCGGCCGCCGCCATGGTCTCCACGGCGTTTTGCAGGACCCGCATCGCGGCGCGGAGCCCCGGGACGCTCCTCATGACCTGATTCCGGTCGTCTAGGGGGTGCTGCACCTTCACGACTGTACGGTGCTCCTTCTGCACGGCGAGGTTGTTGCGGCTGGGGCGCAGCTGGCCTTGGCAATTCCACCCGACCAAGAATTTTTGCCTTTGACGGAGTCGGCTTTGCCCCTTTGGGACCTGCAGGTACCGCTGGGGACTCAACCCTGACGGGAGTCTCCTTATGCGCGTGTTCCTTCCTTACGACAGGCGGAGCGACAGCCTCTTTGGGAGGGGTCGGCACAGGCTTCTCCTCAACCTTCGGTTCAGAGGGCAGCGAAGCTGCAACTTTTTCAGAAACCGGTTGTTGTACCGGTGCAGAAACTGCCTTTTCTTCAACAGGCACCTTCTCCTCGGCAACAGGTTCCGCGTTTATACTCTTGGGAGGTTCAACCACCTTCTCCGGCTCCGGCGCCGCAGGTGTCGCCTCTACCGGTTCCGCCACAGGCTCAGCAAAGGACTCCTCGGCTTTTTCCTCAGCAGCGACAGGTTGCGGAACTTCTTTTTTCCGCCGGCGAATGATGCCAGGATTGATTCTCTCCTCTTCGATCTTTTCAACAGCAGGAGCCGAGGCTGCCTCGAATTTACGGACATCCTCTTCCTCAAGAACACTCATGTGACTCTTGGCGTCCACACCGGCTTCCTGAAGGCGGTCGAGAACTTCCTTGTTATCGAGCCCAAGTTTCTGTGCTAATTCGTAAACACGTGTCTTTCCCATCAAAACTCCCCTGCGATGTGCGTATATCGTGCTAATTCCAGCTTAATCGACTCTGCGAGTGGCCCGGGTTTTATCCCGACGACACTTCGTTCCCCTTTGCCCAGCAACTGTCCGAGATCTTCCTTTGTCGAAACCGTATAGCAAGGAACCCTCAGGAAATCCGCCTTCCCCCTGACCTTATCTCCTATTCCGGAAGAGATATCCTGGGAGACCAAGACAATACCAAGGGCTTCTGGACCCGACAAGGCCGTCAGCACCAGACCACTTCCGGACACCACACTGCCTGACTTGCGAGCCATTCCAACCAGCGAAAGGATCCGGTTCATGATCTCGGCTCCCAGAGCGCCAACAAGATCCTCGCCCGAAGGATTTTCGGCTTTCCCGCGAAAAGTCCGAGAAAACTGCTGTCTCTTCGCCGCCTGGAAAATACAATCACGGTCTATGCAGGTGTAGGCACCTCGGCCAGGGAGTTTGCCACGATAATCAACGAGGACGACACCCTGCGGGCTGGCAACATAACGAACCAATTGATTCTGATCCAACACCTTACGGCACCCGAGGCAAGTCCTCTCAGCTTTATGACTGCCACTGGGCAAAAGAATCAGGCCTCCTCTTCGTCCGTCGGGGTGACAGCAGCGTCCCCTTCGCCCTCAGCAGACTGAGAAGAAAGTGCTTTAATCAGATCGTCTTTAGTCATAGAGCTTCGCCCGGGCACATTATGCTGCTTGGCGAGTTCATAGAGTTCGTCACGGGAAAGGGCGTCATAGCCAATTGAAGCCCCTGCCTCTTCCGATACTTCTGCAGCCGGACCGCCCGTCAACTCGTCCAGTTCCGCTTCTGCAGCACGGGTTTCGCTCTTTATGTCTATTTTCCATCCCGTCAACTTGGCCGCCAAACGGACATTTTGCCCTTTTTTCCCGATAGCCAGGGACAACTGGTCATCGGGAACGATGATCTCAAGGGACTGCTCGTCGTTATCAACATAAACTCGGGTAACTTCCGCCGGGGCCAGTGCCGCACAGGCAAAGCGGGCGATATCCGGAGACCAGGGGATAATATCGATTTTCTCGCCACGAAGCTCCGAGACAACATTCTGAACGCGGGAACCGCGCATACCGACGCAGGCACCGACGGGATCTACATCAGGGTCGTGAGAAACGACAGCAATCTTGGCACGGCTTCCGGGCTCACGGGCAGCCGCCTTGATCTCGACAATCCCCTCGTAAATTTCAGGAACTTCAACTTGGAACAGAGCGCTGACCACACCGGGATGCGTCCGGGACAAAATAATTTGTGGTCCTTTGGGCGACATCTTCACTTCGGAAACATAGGCACGAACCCGATCCCCCTGACGATAATTCTCCCGGGGAACCTGCTCACGATGAGGAAGAAGCGCCTCAGCACGACCGAGGTCAACAATCAGATCACCTCGTTCATAACGACGCACAATACCGTTAACGAGCTCGCCCACACGGTCTTTGAATTCATTGAAGATCCCTTCACGCTCAGCTTCGCGAACTTTCTGGATAATCACCTGCTTGGCCGTCTGCGCGGCGATGCGGCTGAAATTGCTGGCATCCATTTTCATACCCAGAGAGTCACCCACCTCAACCTCTGGATCTATTTCCTGGGCTTCCTCCAGAGAGATCTCCTTGTAGGAGTCCTGGACTTCTTCAACCACGGTGACGAATTCGAAAAGCTCAACTTCACCCATATCATCATTATAATGCGCTTCAAGCTCACGGGTGTTGCGATATTTCTTATTGGCGGCCGACAATACGGCTGACTCGAGAGCTTCCACAAGGATGGCTCTGTCCACGCCCTTGTCTTTCACAACCTGGTCAATAATATGATTCAAATTCGTTACCATCCTGCCATCTCCCTATATCTAACTTCCCGACACTTGTCATGCGGGTCTATCTGAAATATTTACCGACACCCTTTGCGTGAGTCAAATCAGAACTCAATCTCCAAGTTGGCCTTGGCTATACCGTCAAAGGCGACCTCGATGGTTCCGCCTTTTTTATCCATCTGAAGGATCTTGACCCTGCCGGCTTCCAGCCCGAGGAGTTGCCCCTCAAAAGTTTTCCTCTCATAGCCTCGGCCATCGGGATCCAGTTTTTCATAGGTCTTGATCTTGATCAACCGTCCCTTATACCGTTCGTAATCCTGGGGCTTTTTCAGAGGTCGATCCAGCCCCGGCGAGGAAACTTCTAAGCGGTAAGAGGTTTCGATCACATCCTCAATCTCGAGGACAGCACCCAATTCGCGGCTGAAGTCGGCACAATCATCAAGAGTGACGCCGCCTTCCTTATCGATAAAGAGCCTCAAAAACCAGTCGCGTCCTTCACGCTTGAACTCAAGATCAACCAGTTCAAGTTTCATGGCATCCAGAATCGGCGTCGCCAGCTCCTGTATGCGCGAGAGGGTTGTTTCCTGCACCATGGGTCGTGCTCTCCGAAAACAAAAAAAGTGAGCGATGAAGCTCACTTTTTACTGTGAACAAATTAAAGCACAAGGTTATTACCACGAACCTAGGGAAATTGCAATAAAAATTTATTCTACGGAGCCCTTCGGGAGACCAGAACGGCGGACTGAAGCATTTGCTCCATATCCTTGTAATCCGAGTCATTTTTAAGGGTGTCCGTATAATAGAGATAAACCCAGTACGGGGAGACAAAGGTCACCACGCCGATAAAGCGACGAGGCTCCTCATGAAGCTTGTATTCTGCCGACAACCTGTAAGCCACCCTGGTGCCCGGGAGTGTGACTTTCTCTACCCGCGACGTCAGGTCGGAAACACCCTCCTCGCTTTCGAGGGAACTTGCCGCATAGCGAGCGGAGTTTTTGAGAGCGCTTGAAGAGGGAGCCGACTCCCCCTCACCGATTCGGCTGATGTCCACATCAAGATGCGCTCCACTGCTCCGGTTGACAACAAAGGCCTCATTGATCTGCAGCCTTTTGCGAGCCATTTCCGTGAGTTGTGCCGACGTGGCGGTTTGACCTTTTTCCTTGACTTCGTGCTCCAGATGCTCTGCCGTCTCTTCAATCAAGCCGGCAGTCGGTTCTTTGGAAACCGTCCATCCGTCACCGAAAAGGTGCAAACCCAACACCATGTCATCGGACAACTCAATAGCTTGCATGTCAGGAGAGAGACTCGCCCTATACTCCTGAGAACAGCCGGCAAAAAGCGCTACCCACACCAGACTAAAAACAATGGCCAGTTTCCGCATCGCAACTCCTTTGGTCAAGGGCATCAAGAGACTTTTAATCCTTATACCACAAGCCTTCGTCAATACCAGACGGATCACCGTAACAATAATAATCAATCGTCATTTTCTCGCGAGAAGGGTCAGGCTCTCCGTATGAAACGTCTGGGGAAACAGGTCGACGGGACGGCTCCATTCAAGGGTATACCCATGATGGATCAGGGGTTGCAAGTCTCTCGCAAGGCTCGGCGGGTCACAGGAGACATAGAGAATCCTCTGAATATCCAGCGTCACGAGTTCCTTCACCACCTCATAGGCACCGGTTCGAGGCGGATCCAGCACCACCAGGTCAAACCCATCCGACCCGGACAAGGCAATGGCGGCGCCGGCTGCCGGTCGGGCGTAAAAAACCACATTGTGTATGTTGTTCTTGCGGGCATTTTCCTGGGCTTTTTCGATGGAAGGCGCAAAATCTTCCACCCCAACGACCTTCGCCGCCACCCTGGCCAGAGGCAGGGAAAAATTGCCCATTCCGCAAAACAGGTCGAGTACACGCTCTTTTCCTGTCAGGCGAGCTGCCGCAAGAAGGTCAGCGACCAGTCGGGTGTTTTGTACGAGGTTGACCTGGGCAAACCCGCCCGGTCCATACCCCAGGGTCAATGCAGGTTCACCTACCTGGATACGAAGATCCATCTCACCGTAAACCTGCAGAAGCGTCTCTTTGCGTCCGCACTGTACAAACAGTGACGCATCAAAAATATTTGCAGGCTCATTGAGCCACCGCATAAAACCATGGATATCGGAACCGATAAAATGAAACAGAATCCTGCGTAGACCGTCATGCCCAATCCCCAGATCGGCCTGAGGTACCTGCGCGGCGAAAGGCGACTCCCCCACCACTCTGCGAATATCGGGCAGGAGGTCGTTGAGTCGGTTATCGGTAATGGGACAACGGTCAACGTCCACCACGTAGTGGCTGGATGGGCGATAGAAACCGATCACAAACCCTTTTTCCGTCATGCGGCATTTGAATTGAACCCGGCTGCGGTAACCCCACTCATCGGGCGCCGCAACAATAACACGATCCCCTTCGATGCCTGCCTGCCTCACAAGGGTTTCACGGAAAATCGTTTCCTTCCATTGTCTCTGGCAATCGTAGGGAAGATGCTGCCACTGACATCCGCCGCATTCCCCGGCAACAGGGCAAGGAGGATTCCTTCGGAGCGGGGATTGGGTCAGAATCTCGACAAGATCGGCCTCGGCATAACGCTTTTTGTCCCGCACTACCCGGCAGCGGACAATGTCTCCAGGGGCCGTAGCAGGGACAAAGACCGCTTTACCGTCTACGCGACCAACGCCGCGCCCGCCGAAGACCAGTGACTCGATACGAACGTCCAGCATCATTGCCCGGCGCCAAACAGGTGACGGACTTTTCTGGTTTTTGCCAGCTCGGATGCTACGAAACGGACAGGAAAATCAGGGGACTGCAGGTAAGAGAACGTGGTGCGACTGAACTCATCCATCAGAGCCTGCCTAGTCGTTTCCACGTCGGCACCAGACACGCCCATCCGTTCCAGGGTACGCTTGAAGACAGCCTCGTCTCCAAGCACCACCCGCGCTCTCTGCCACTCCGAATCCGGGTCTGCGAACGCGGCGAAATACTCAGGGCACAACGGGAGCCTGACGATCACATCAATGCAGATACGATGATAGTCGCCAAAGTAACGGTTTGAACGATCGAAGAACTCAACTGTCATCCCGTGTTGTAGTTTTTGTGAACGCAAAAGGGTTTTCATGCGGTTCCTTTCTTTCTTCGATCTCCCTCGACCCAATCGATACGGCTGCACAATCCGTGGAGGATGCGCACCTCCCGCTCGTTCAACCCGGCCCGGCCGAAAATCCGCCTGAAGGCCCTCAGGATATGTTCCGGATTCTGCGGATCAAGAAATTCGATATCCAGAAGCGTACGGCGCAGATGGGTATAGAAGCCTTCAAGGACATCGGAGGTAGCCAGTTTTTTGCGACCGGCGCTCTTCCCCTGAGCCCGCCCCAGAGCCCGGGAAGCCTCATACAGACAGAGAGACGTAGCCTGCGCCAGATTCATGGAGGGCA
>QKGY01000252.1 GCA_003250235.1 Desulfuromonadaceae bacterium | reverse complement strand
TTCCGCCCACGACGATAACGATGGAGGGAACATTGATGAACAGGAATATGGACCCCCCCATCATGATGGCTGAGAGCATCAGGGCAAAGGCGGCGCATATTCCGATTATGGTGGACAGATCCATCTCTTAAACCTCGGCGTTGTTAGTGACGTCTTTTGAAGGCATCCAGCTACGACCTCTTTTAGCACAATACATGCCAGTCCCAGATTTACCGGCATAAACCGCCGGAGGGCTTCAACAGGGGTGTCAAAAAGGCCAAAAAAAGGGGAGCGGCTGCTGTTCAGCCGCTCCCCCGGGTCATGATTTTGACAGGATTATTACCGCTTGAGATTGATCAGCTCCGAGAGCATTTCGTCGGTCGTGGTGATGATCTTGGAGTTGGCCTGGAAGCCGCGCTGAGTGGTGATCATCTTGACGAACTCGAGGCCCATGTCGACGTTGGACTGCTCCAGGGAATTGGTGAACATCGTGGTGCTCGAGGAGGCGTCGCTGGGGAGCCCCGACGCCGTGGTCGACGCGTAGAGGTTTCCGCCTTCTTTGGACAGACCGCCGACATTGGCGAAGCGGGCCAGCCCGATGCGGGCCACCGAGACGCGCTCGCCGTTGGTGTAGGTCCCCACGACGTCGCCGTTCGACTCGATCGCGATCTTGACCAGGTCGCCGGCCGAATAACCGTCCTGCTCCTGGCCGACCGTCACCGAGTCGCTGGCGTACTGGGTCGCGTTGAAGTCGAGGGTCACGGCCATACCGGCTTGCGAGCCGCCCAGCCAGGCCGGCAGGGTGAGCGTTCCGCTGGCCGGGGCGGTCAGGGAGCCATCGGTATTGAAAGAGAACGTTCCCGAACCGACCACCACCAGCGGCGTGGTCGCCGGCGCAACGACTTCGGCGCTCTGGGCCGTGGTGGTCCAGCTCCAGTTGTTGTCCGCCGTCTTGGTGAAATAGGTGGTCAGCAGATGGGTGTTGCCCAGGGTGTCATAGCTCTGGATGGAGGTCGAATAGTTGGAGCTGGTCTGGGGGTCGGCCAGCACAAAACCGCCGGCGATGATGGTCGAGTTGGAGTCGAGGTTGTTGCTCAGGGTGATCGCGCTGGTGGCCTGAGCGGGCACGGTGGAGGTCCCGTCGACACGGATATCGTCCAGAGTCGAGAGCAGGGTCACGCCGTCGGTATCGTAGGGATAACCCTGGACCCGATACCCTTCGGGGTTGACCAGATAGCCCTGTTTGTCGAAGGCGAAAGCGCCGGCGCGGGTGTAGAGGTCTTCGTCGGAACCCGGCGACGACACGATGAAGAAGCCGTCTCCTTCGAGGGCCAGATCGGTATTCGATTCGGTCGTCTCGAAAGTCCCCTGGGAGAAGACGTTGTCCACCGTCGACAGGGTGACGCCGCGGCCGACCTGAGAGGTGCCGCCCGAGCCGGAAATCGAGCTGGAGAGCATGTCGGCGAAGACGGTACGAGCCGACTTGTACCCGACGGTGTTGGTGTTGGAGAGGTTGTTGCCGATGACGCTCATGGCGTTGCCGTTGGCGTTCAGACCGCTGATACCTGCATAAAGAGAACTTGAAATACCCATGATGTTATCCTCCGTGAGGGGCTGCCGCTGTCGTTTGGCAACCCGTGAACCTCCTCGATGAGGACCGGTTCAGTTAAGCGATGATGGCGCTGTCGATGTTGGTGAATACGTTGCCTTTGAGACTGTCCTGATCCACAACCGTGACCACGGTGTTGTTCTTTACGCTGACCACCATGGCCGTCTGGTCGAGCAGCACCAGGGAGTCCCGGCTGCCCTTGGCATCCACAGTCCGCACCGCCTGTTCCAGACGGCGCATCGCATCGGATGTCAGTTGAATGCCACGGCTCTCCATGCGGCTCAAGGCATGTTTGGAGAAGCGCAGCTCCGAGCCCTGCTGAAGCTCCTTGTCCAGGACCTTGTCGAAGGAAGGTCCCTGGATCTTGGCTTCGGTCTTGCCCGCCGGACGAGTCGAAGAGGTCGCGGGCAGGATCGGTCGGGGATAGAGAAAAACCTGGTCATCCATGCTCAGATCTCCCGCACGGACGCGACGTCAGCCATAGTGAATTCGCCGATGGCGCTGTAGAGGACGCTGCCTCCGGTTGCGAAGTCCACGCCGCTGATCGTCCCCGAAACCAGGGGGGTGACTCCCAGGGAATTGCCCTCGCTGTCCACGGCATTGATCGCCATGTAGTACTGGCCGGCCGCAAGGGCCTGTCCGTCGGAACCCAGACCGTTCCAATCCAGGAAATTCTCCCCGGCTGCCGCGGAATGGCTCGGCAGGGTGGCGACCACCCGACCGCTGGCGTTGAGAATAGTGACGTCCACTTCGGAAGCGGCATCGTCCAGACGATAACCGATCTGGCCGTCGAGGGTACCCGAGCCGCCGAGGGTGAAACCGGCCGATTCGGCCACCACGTCCTTGCCGATCAGGGTCAGGGCCGAGAGTTTTTCCACTTCCCCGCTTTGGGACGAAAGCCCAGCCATGCCGTCATTGATGCCGATCAGCTGTTCCAGAGAGCTGAACTGGGCCATCTGGGAGGTGAACTCGGTGGCATCCTGCGGGTTGAGCGGATCCTGATTCTGCAACTGGGCGACAAGCAGCTTGAGAAAGTCCTCTTTGCCCAGCGTGTTTCCCGTCAGGGTCGAAAAGCTTGTCGTGCTTGTCGTTGTACCGCTGATACTACTGATATCTGCCATTTTTTTGACTGCCTCCTTTCTGTCAGATTCTTACGCTCAGTCCCGATCCGTCGCGTACCGATTGACGGGTTGCGACAACCTGAGCCGGCGGTTCCTCGTAGCGGCTCGCGCTCCAGGGAGTCCCCTGCTGAGCCGTAAAGGTTCCCTGAGAGTTCTGCTGCTGGAAGAACCCTCCGTTTTCGCTCTGCTGGGAATCGACACTGACCTGAAGCTGGTCGATCTTGAGCCCCTGCATTTCCAGGGCATCGCGCAACCGGGGCAGGTGCCGTTCCAGAACTTCCTGAACCTGCTGACTCTGCGCGTGCAGGTGGGCACGCACACTGTCTTTGTCCATCACCAGTTCGAGCTTGACGTGTCCCAGCTCTTCGGGGTGAAGCCGCAGGGTGATGCTGCTGGTCTCGCGCGGGTTGTGAACCGTGAGCTTCTCGATGGTCTGCTCCACGATACGGCCTTCGCCGACCAGGGTGCCCGACGGCAGGCGGATCTCCGCCCCCTTGGCCTCGGGAGTCCCCGCCTGGTGCGACGGCGCCATGGGCTCTTGTCCGCCCATCAAGATCTCGGCGGTTTTGGCCCCCTCGGGGAGGTCCTGATGAAGCGTTTCGGCATCGAGAGCCTTGGAAAACACGCCGCTCTCTTGATCCCCGTCGACAGTCAATGATCCCTGGACCGTTTCCGGGTTCAGAAGACCGGCTGCGAGTTCGGCCTCTCCCTGGCCGACCAGGGTTTCCTGAACCGCCACGGGATGCTTCGCAGAATGCGTGGCCACCGACGCGTTCTGGGCAGAACGCAAGCCGAGGATTTCCGCAAAACGGCTCTCGGAGAGACCTTTGCTCTTCGATCCCGTTTCGGATTCGATTTTCGCATCCGTCTTCTGAACCAACACCTGGGCAACTTCTTCGAAGGTTTCCTGAAGAGCGGCCGTGGAGGCCGAAGCATCCTTCTGTCCCTTGCCGGCAATCTGATTGACCAGTGTTGTCAGCTCTTCAAGATTCTGAGCCTCCAGGCTTTGGGCTGGGGTCCCTTCGGCTTGGCCGAATACCCCCTGCAGCCGCTCTTGGAGTACCTGGAGAGTCGCCTCTCCCTGAGCGCCACCTTCGGCGGAGAGCTCGCCGGCCATTCCCTGGAAGGGCATGGACAGGCCCGCTGCCATCATGGCAGTCAAAAGCCCCTGCAGAGACTCGCCGTCGCTTTCCTCAAGAGAAGTCGTCCCCTGGGACGCCTGCTGCAAAAACGGCAGGAACCCTTTTCCGGAAGAGCTCTTTGCCGAACCGGCAAACGGTTTGCTTGTCATGCCTTCCGATGAGATATTGGACATCATAGGTATCATCTGTTTCACCTCCTTTCCCAAAAAGATACCCTCATGACGAGGGGCAATGAAAAACCGACGTTCAGTTCGGCTCGATGCTGGAGAATTTCCGGCTCAGGCGGACCGCCTTCTGCGGATCCATGTTGTTGAGGAGTTTGCCGGCCGATTTCTTCTTCATGCCGGACAGAATGCCGATGGCCAGATTGTCGTCGAGAGAAGAGACAATGGCGGCGGCTTTGGCCGGATCCATCTTCTCGTACATCTGACTCAGTTCAGCCACCCGTTCCGCCTCCTTGCTGTCGCGTTCCGCCAGAAGTTTTTCGTACTGCTGACGCAGGGTCTTCAGCTCGTCAAGCTTCTTATCGACTTCCGCCTGCAGAGTCTTTAGTTCCATTTCGCGATGATCGAGATCTTTTTCCCGGGAGGCCAGCTTGTCCCTCTCTTCCTGAAGCGTTACCAGGATCCGTCTCTCCTCCACCGATTTAACCGGTTCGAGAGCAGAAGATTGCGGGTCCTGCGCCAGGATGGGCCCGCTCGGCATCAGAACAATCAAAGACAGCGCCAACAACGCAACGCTGAAAAACCGACGTGTCATCATGGTTCCCCCCGGGTATTGAACAAAACCGCGACTTCATCGAGCAGGTTCGACTCGCGGCGACGCATCTCGGACTGCTGTTGCATACGATGCTTTTCCTTGACCTTCTCCAGCAGTTTCTTGTCGCGGCTGGCGTCGCAGAGGGCTTCGCGGCTAGCCACCACCTGCCTGCTCAGCTTATCGAGCTGTTCGACCAGCTCCGCCAGGGACTGGACCTGGTGGCTGATGCGGTTTTCGTAAAGCTGCATTTCATGAATCGCCATGCCGCTCTGCTGGCGCTTGTCCCTCTCGGCGTAGAGAGCATGCAGCTCTTCCTCCTGCCGCCTCATCTCGGAGATCAGCGCCGCTTCCTTGTCGAGGACCTGGGCAAGCTTCTGCTGGGCCTGGTTTTCCAGAATCTGGCGATAGGTGAGTACGGATTCGAGCTTGAATTTCTTCATGGGAGAACCTCCCTTCGTTTAAGACTCGCGAAGCTTCTGACGGCGGTGCAGGACGACCGTCTTCAACTGGGAGAGGGTATCTTCGAGGGCCACGGCGTCATGGACCCCCTGGCACAGAAACTCGTTGACCGCGTCGATGCGCGTCAGGGCGTAGTCGATCTTGGGATTGCTTCCAGCGCTGTAGGCGCCGATATTGATCAGGTCTTCGGCTTCGCGGTAGGTCGCCATGATCTCGCGCAGCTGGCCGGCCAGGGTGATGTGCTCGCTGCTGACGATATCCCTCATGACACGACTGGCCGACACCATGACGTCGATGGCCGGATAGTGATTTTTCGCGGCGAGGTCACGCGACAGCACGATGTGCCCGTCGAGGATGGAACGCACCGAGTCGGCCACCGGCTCGTTCATGTCGTCCCCTTCGACCAGCACGGTGTACAGGGCGGTGATGCTGCCGCAGCCGGCGAAGCTGCCGGCACGCTCGAGCAGCTTGGGCAGGGTGGCGAATACCGACGGGGTATATCCTTTGGTGGTCGGGGGCTCGCCGATGGCGAGGCCGACTTCCCGCATGGCCATGGCAAAGCGGGTTACCGAGTCCATCATCATCAGGACGTCCTGGCCCCGGTTGCAGAAATATTCGGCGATGGTGGT
>QKGY01000087.1 GCA_003250235.1 Desulfuromonadaceae bacterium | reverse complement strand
CCCTCCCCTACAGCACCTGGAACAGGTGGAGGAAACGCTCGCCCAGCGCATTGAATTCGCGACCGAGCATCGTCACCAGCAGGTTGAGGGTCAACCCCATCACCATGAGGGAGAGGCCGATGTTGACCGGAAACGACAGCATGAAGACGTTGAGCTGCGGGAAGACCCGCGAGAGGATCCCCAGCACGAAGCTCGACAGCAGCAGGATGGCCAGCACCGGCGCGCTCAGTTTGACGGCCAGCACGAACATGGCCGAGACCAGGGTCATCAGGTAGGGAACCGCCTCGCCGGAAAGATCCATGCCGCCCGGGGGAACGGAGCGATACGAATAGACGATCGCCTGCAGAAAGAGGTGGTGAATATCCAGAGCCAGAAACACCAGGATGGCGAAGACGTTCTGAAGCTGGGAGATCAGGGCGACCTGCCGCTGGTTCTGCGGATCGAAGACGTTGGCGGCGGCAAACCCCATCTGATAGCCGATGACGGTGCCGCCGAACTCGGCCGCCGTAAAGATCAGCCGGGCGATCAGCCCCACCAGGATGCCCAGCAGGGACTCGCTGCCCACCACCACCGCCAGGTTCACGGGATTGAACGAGGTCATCGGGATCAACGGGCTGACCACCGGGAAGACCACCAGAGACACCATCACCGCCAGGGCCGTGCGCACCATCACCGGCGTCTGTTCGCCGCTGAAGACCGGCAGGGTGCCGATCATCGGTCCGACCCGGGCCAGACAGATGAGATAGCTCTGAAATTGTTCGACGGGAATAGCCGGCAGTTCCACAGTGATTCTCAGCCTCCGACGGTGGCGACCCCTTCGAGAATCCCGGTGGTAAAGGAGAGCAGGATTTTGATCATCCAGGGGGCGAAGATGAGCAGGGTGACCAGCACGGCGACGATCTTGGGGATGAAGGTCATGGTCTGTTCGTTGATCTGGGTGGCCGCCTGAAAAATGCTGATGATCAGACCGACGATCAGGGCGGCCAGCAGCATCGGCGCTGAAACCAGCAGCACGGTTTCCATGGCCTTGCGGCCTATATCGACAACAAATTCAGGCGTCATGACGCCTCCCAGGGCGTGATGGGTTCAGCAAACGGACGGTGCCGAAACCCGGTTTTCGTCAGTAAAAGCTTTTCACCAGAGAGCCGACCACCAGCCCCCAGCCGTCAACCAAAACGAAGAGAAGCAGCTTGAAGGGGAGCGAAATAATGATCGGCGGCAGCATCATCATCCCCATGGACATCAGCACCGAGGCGACGACCATGTCGATGACCAGAAAAGGAATGAAAATCATGAACCCCATCTGGAAGGCCCGCTTGAGCTCCGACAGCATGAAGGCCGGGATCAGGCTCATGGTGCTGACGTCGTCGCGTCTCTCCGGAACGGGCTGTTTGGAGACCTCCATCAGCAGGGCCAGGTCCTTCTCCGAAGTCTGCGAGAACATGAACTCGCGCATCGGCTTGACCGCCAGATCAAGCGCCTGCTGCTGATTGATCTTTTCCTTGAGATACGGCTGCAGCGCGGTGTCGTTGATCTGATTGAACACCGGCGACATGATGAAAAAGGTCAGAAACAGCGAGAGCCCGACAATGATCTGGTTCGGGGGCATCGCCTGGGTTCCCATGGCCTGGCGGACAAAGGAGAGGACGATGACGATGCGGGTAAAGGCCGTGGTCATCAGCAGGATGGCCGGCGCCATGGAGAGCACCGTCAGCAGCAGAAGCACCTGAAGCGCGGTCGAGACCTGCTGGGGGCTGTTGGCGTCGGTCACTCCGAAGGTAACGGTCGGCAGGGGGGCCGCCTGCAGAGCGGCGGGCAGCACAAGACCGATCAGGATGAGCCCGAAGGCGAGCTTTTTCATTGCCCGGCCTCGAGTTTGGAGATCAGGGTTTTCTCGAAGGACTCCTCCTCGGGCTTGCTTCCCAGCCGGGTCAGAAGTTCGATGCGGTCGGCGCCGACGGACAGAAGCAGCTCCTGCCCCCGCACTTCCACCAGGCATAGGGCTTTCTTGGGCGCCAGGTGGCGCATCTCGACCACCTTGATGGCTCCCCCCTTGGCGGCGGGAAGAAATCCGAATCCCTTGCGGCTGGCGGCATAGAGCAGCAGCACGATACCCAGCACGACGGCCAGGGCGGCCATCACCTTGAGGCTGGCGGTGAACACGCCATCCGATTCGGCGGCCAGGGCCATCGAAGGCCAGAGCGTCAGGATCAGGGAAAAGAGTCGGCGCATGGGAAATCAGCCCAGTTTCTCGATCCGCTCGGCGGGGCTGACCACATCGGTCAGACGCAGCCCGAACTTGTCATTGACCATGACCGCCTCGCCCCGGGCGATCAGGCGGGAATTGACATACACGTCAAGAGGCTCGCCGGCGAGTTTGTCCAGTTCGATGACCGACCCTTCGCGCATCTGCAGCAGGTCCTTGATCAGCAGCTTGGAGCGTCCCACTTCCACCGAAAGCTGCAGGGGAACATCCAGCAGGAAATCAAGGTTGCGCATATCCTTCTGGAACTCTACGCCCGCGGCTTCGGCAACCGCCTTGGCGGCCTTCATTTCATTGGTCTCGTTCTTTTCCATCACTGACTCCCTCGACAATCCGGGTGGTTATGCGTACGGCTTTCTTGCCGTTGCGTACGCCGACCACACCCTGGAATTTAGGTTTGTTCTCCACCAGAACATTGATGGGGCCGCCGGGATCGCAACTGAGGTCGATGATGTCGCCGACCTGGAAGTTGAGGATATCCCGAACGGACAGACTGATTTCGGCAAACTGGCCGGTCACGGTGCTCTTCATGCGGGCCAGGTCGGACTGCAGGGTGCGGCTCCAGTCGTCCCCTCGCAGCGAGGTGATCGCCAGAATGCCGTCCTTGAGCTTCTCGCGGAAAGGTTCCAGCGAGAAGAACGGGATCATCAGGCTGATCTTGCCGGGCGTTTTATCCACCGTCACATCGAACTCGGCCACCATGACATCGGTGTCGGGCGCCACGATGTTGACCATGCGCGAGTTGGCCTCGATATTGACCAGGGTCGCGGTCAGATCCTCCAGAGGCCGAAAGGCCTTCTGCAGATCGAGACAGGCATCGATCATCAAGCCGCGAAGCACGTTCATTTCGATGGCGGTCAGCCCCCGCTGCAAAGCAACGGGCTTCACATCGGTGGAGCCACCCAGCATCGCCTCCAGAAAGGAGAAGGACAGCGCCCCATCGAAGATGAAGAGACCGGCGCTCTTGAGCGGATCGAGCTTGATCACCCCCAGAGCGTTGAACTCGTTGAGCTGCTGCAGAAACGGGTCGAACTCCATGTAATCGAGGTTGCCCCGCTTCATGGTGACGGACCGTTGCAGACGGCTCGACAGCGACAGGCTGTAGTTGCGGGTAAAGGCATCGAGGATGATGTCGAAGTTGTTGATCCGGTAACGCCCGGAGCCGCCGGCGCCGACCAGATCGATGCGGGTCACGGCTCGCTTGCCCGACGTCCCGTCCGACTCGGTTTCCACCTCGATGTCCCCGTCGCGAACCGCGGAGAGGAGTTCGGCGATTTCTTCTTTAGAGAGGATGCGTTCCAAAAGGTCCCCCTTGCCGGCGCAAAACGGATCGACCCGCGCTACTGCACGACGAAGTCGGTGAAATAGATGTTCTTGACCTGCCCCTTCTGCAGCAGGGTGTTGACCTGGGCCATCAGTTCGGCCCGCAACTGCATCTTGCCCTGCAGGTCGCGAAGCTCGTCGAAGGTCTTGTTGCCGATGAGCAGCAGAATGGCATCCCGCACCTGGGCGCGCCGCTCATCCAGTTCCTTGGCGGTCTCTTCGTTGTCGGCTTCCAGGGACAGCGATGCCTTGAGATAGCGCACTTCGTCGCGGTCCAGGATATTGATGATGAAGCTCGAGATGTCGACCATGGGGCCGACCTTGTTCTCCACCTCGGCGGCCTTGTCTCCGCTCTTCGCATCCTTGCCATCGGCGGCGGCCTCCGGTGCCGGCTGGTTGCGCGATCCCAGGAAGTAAGCTCCCGCGCCGACGCCTGCCAGCAGAATCACCCCCAGCACCACGGCCAGAATCAGGGCCAACGTTCCCTTTTTCGCTTTCGGCTGTTCGATCTGTTCGTCATCTTTTTTTGCCATGTCGCACTCCGTATCTCATCCATCAAAAAGGCATCTGGTCTTTCGCGTCTATCAGGTAGGGCAGCTGCTCCTGGTGCGTGCCCATGCTCTCGAGAACAAATTCCACCCGCCGGTTCATCGCCCGGTTCTCCGGGGTATCGTTGGAAGCCAGGGGTTTCTGGTCTCCGTACCCGACCGCCGACATGCGGTCTAGGGGAAACAGCTTTTCCTGCTGCATGAATTTCAGCACCGACACCGCCCTCATCACGGAAATATCCCAGTTGGAGCGGTCCCCTGAAGCGACGGCGACATCGTCGGTGTGCCCCTCGATCTTCAGGTTCATCGGCAGGGGGCGGACCAGTTCGGCCACCTTGCGCAGCACCGGATAGGCCTCGGGCTTCACCTCGGTCTGGCCCGAGTCGAAAAGAATGGCGTCGTTGATGCGCAGCACGATAGCGCCGCGATCCTGAACCAGGGTGATCGTTTTATCGAGCCGCAAGCGGTTGAGCTGGTTGAGCACCCGCTTGTAGACCCTCTGGTACATGTCGTCGTCAACGGGAGCGAAGTCGACGATGGCCGGCGCGGCGATCTCTTTCTGCTGTTTTCCCCCCATGATGCCGAAGGCCCCCTTGAGGGAGCTCGACGCCGCCGAAAACTTGATGCGGTCCATGCTGGCCATCGACAGCAGCAGCACGAAGAAGGTCAGCAGCAGGGTGACCAGGTCACTGTAGGTGACCATCCACTCGGGGGCGCCTGCCGGTTTGCTTTTTGGTTTCCTTGCCACGTAACACCCTCTCCGACCCGGGGGTTCTTATTTCTTGTTGAAGTTGCTCTCGCGATGCTGCGGCGACACGAAGGCATGCAGCTTCTGCTCCATGATCCTCGGGTTCTCGCCGGTAAGGATCGACTTCATCCCTTCGGCGATCAGGGTCTTGAGCAGCACTTCGGACTGGGAGCGGTTTTTGAGCTTGCCGGCCACCGGGATGCAGATAACGTTGGCGATGACGGCGCCATAGAAAGTCGTCAGCAGGGCGACGGCCATGGCCGGGCCGATGGTGGAGGGATCCTCCATGGTCTGAAGCATCTGCACCAGACCGATCAGGGTGCCGATCATCCCCATGGCCGGCGCATAGGCCCCCATGGTGGTGAAGATGTCGGCGCCGCCTTCATGACGCTCCTGAATGTACTCGATCTCGCGGTCGAGCATTTCCTTGAGGGACTCGGGTTCCTGCCCGTCGACCGCCATCTGCAACCCCTTGAGAAAAAAGCCGTCCTCGATGCCGTTCATAGCGGTCTGCAGCGAGAGGATCCCTTCCTTGCGGGCCTTGGTCGCCAGGACGATCAGGCTGGAGATGATTTCGTTGGGCGAGGTGTCTTTGTGAAAAAAGGCTTTTTTGAAAACCGAAAAGGCTCCGAAAACATTCTTGAACGGGTAATGCACCAGGGTCGCCCCAATGGTTCCGCCCACGACGATAACGATGGAGGGAACATTGATGAACAGGAATATGGACCCCCCCATCATGATGGCTGAGAGCATCAGGGCAAAGGCGGCGCATATTCCGATTATGGTGGACAGATCCATCTCTTAAACCTCGGCGTTGT
>QKGY01000302.1 GCA_003250235.1 Desulfuromonadaceae bacterium | reverse complement strand
GAACGGTTCGGTGTCTTTGAGATGTTTGATAAGGCTCATGGGGGCGTCCTGCGGATGGTTTGTTGCCGTCCCGATGGTTGCGACGAAAAGGCCTCCCTGGGGAGGCCTCGCTGATTAAAATTATTACTATTATCATCGGTTGCCGGTCAAATGGCAACCCCTTTTAACCCATCTCAGCGGCGGGAATTCTTGTGTCTGCCGAGTGCAGGTGCCTTTGTCTGTCGCAGGGATGGAACGGGGGTTCTCCCGAACAGCAGTCCCAGCAACAGACAGGACAGGCTTGCGGCCATCAGTTCGGCAATATGAATAAAAGGAGATCGGGTGATGAGAAGATCAACCCCCATCAAGACGATACCCAGGCAGGAAAAACAGAAGGCGATTCGGTTCCGGGTGACTAAATGTTTCAAGGCGTATCCCTCCTCATAGAGCCCTTGCGGTTAGTGGGTATAAGGGCTTTTGACGGCGTTCGTTTCTTCTTCCACATAGCCGGGAAGGTTGTGAAGCTTACGCAGGATATTATCCATCTTGGCCGCCGATCCTTCGCTGACCCTTCCGTCTGTGATGTTGGAAACCAGGATATTGATGAGAAATGCCAGAGGGCAGACGATGAGGGCGGATGAGGTGGCCGGAAGCAGGCCTTCGGGGCCGAACAGGGGAATCTGGGCAATCCACCCCGCCATAGCCATGAGAGTCATGACGAGCCCGAAGAGCATGCCGGCCAAGGCACCGTATTTATTGGCCCTGCTGTACCAGACCGCAAGCACGGTGGCCGGGAAGATGGTATTGCCGGCGATGGCGAAGGCCATGGCCACGATCTGAGCGATCAGGGCCGGCGGGTTGAGAGCCGTGAGGATAACAACTCCGCAAAGCACGGCCGTAAACACCCGGCCGACGAACAGGGCCTGCTGGTCCGTGCAATCGGGCTTGAAAACCGTGGCGTACCAGTCGTGGGCCATGGCGGAAGCTCCTGCGACCAGAAGACCGGCCACGGTGGACAGGCCGGCTGCCATGGCGCCAGCGGCCAGATAGCCGATAAAAACGATACCCAGTCCGGCAAGTTCCGGCGCCGAAAGGATGATGACATCGGCGACGGCTTTGCCCCCCATGGGATTCCAGAATTTGCCCATGGCCGCATAAACCGGGGAGGACCAGTAGAGAAGCCCGATGAAGAACAGACCCCAGAGAACCGATTTGCGGGCGACATCCTCGTTCTTGACCGTGTAAAAGCGGATCATGATATGAGGAAGCCCTGCCGTTCCCACCATCAGGGTGAACACCAGGGCCACAAATTGATAGATATTCCCCATCCCCCAGGGCAGATAGGCCTTGCGCAGCTCCTCGATCCCTTCCGGGGGGAGAGTCCCGGAAGCGACCTTGCCCTCCATCAGACCGGAGAGGATACTGCCGTATTCAAGCTGTGGGAGAACGCCGCTGCCGCCGGCTTTTTTGATCAGAAACCACAGGGGGATCAGGAATGCGGAAATCAGCACGACATACTGGATCTGCTGGTTTCGCGTGACTCCGGACATGCCGGAGATCAGCATGTAGGCGCAGACGACCCCGGCGGTGAACAGGACGCTGGTCGAGTAGCTCATACCGAAGATCCAGCCGCAGATCAGGCCGATCCCCTTGAACTGGGCGGTGGCGTAGGTGATGGCGATGATGACGGTCACCGAAGCGGCAATCAGGCGTACCACGTGGCTGTCGTAGCGATCCCCCAGAAATTCGGGAATGGTGTATTTGCCGAATCGACGGATCTGCGCGGCCAGCAGGGTCAGCAGCAGCACGTAACCGCCGGTCCAGCCGATGATGTAGCCGAGGCCGAACCAGCCTTTGAGGTAGAGCAGTCCGGCAACTCCCATGAAGGAGGCCGCGGACATCCAGTCCGAGGCAATGGCCGCCCCGTTGCCGAATTTGCCGATGCCCCTCCCGGCCACCCAATACCCGGACGTTTCAGAAACCTTGGAAAGAAACCCGACTCCGACATACACGCCCAGAAGGGCGATCATGATGATGGCAGGGATGAGCTTGAATCCCTGCTCGATCTGATAAATCTCTTCGCCCGCTGAAGAAAGCGCCCATTCCGGTACGAGGACAATCCCCAGCAGGATCAGTGAGGTTCGGGTAAGAATTCGGCTCATATTAGCGTCCTCCCGATTTCGCCCAGGCTTGCCGATGCCGGGTTATCCGCCTGTCCCAAAGAACGCAGTACAATTTGCATAGCAACACATAGCCGATCGTCGCTCCCTGGGCGACCAGCCAATAGTGCAGAGGAAACCCGAGAAATCGGCTTCGGGTGAGGATCGATTCGCCGAGGCCTGTCGGGTCTCCTAGGCCAGCCAGCCAGATGAGAAGCGGAATTCCGAAACTCAGGAAAGCCCATAAGGCCAGGATGATTCTGGCGACGGCAACCTCTTTTTTCATGCTGGGCGTGACGGGTCTGAAGAAATTGATCTGCACCCTATGCCGTACGGCCATTCTGTTCCTCCCGGTTCGCGTTGTCGGTCTCTGCTTGTTGGTGGATATGCGACGTAGCCTCGGCGCAAGAGACGTCCCAGTCCCGTCGGATCATCCCTGCTCCTTAGTAAAAAAGCGACCCAGGTAACCGAGCTTTGAGGAGATGATGTCGGAAGCCTCTTTGAGTTGCGGAGAAATTTCTCCCCGGATGCGATCCTCCGTCATGCGGAAGTCCGGCCCGACGCAGCACAGGCATCCGGCCAGTTCTCCTCCGGTTCGAAACACAGGAACCGCCACGCTGACGATCCCTTCTCCCAGGCTGTCGATATCGCTGCTTACCCCTTCCCGGTGTATGTGGAGAATTTCCTGTTGGGAAAGAGAGGGGGATTTCTGCCCCTTTTTGGCTCCTGCGCCCGCATGGGCGTCTGCCGGTGTCGGCGTGTAAGCAAGGACGACTTTGCCCGCCGCGGTTTCGTTCAGGGCGTAACGGTTCCCCACCAAAGACACGATCTTTACCTGCGCGCTCGTATCCACCATATCGAGCAGCAGGATGTAGGCATCCCGTGGGACGGCGAGATATACGGCTTCGTTGCACTGCCGGACCAGCCGTTCCATGACGGGCCTGGCCTTGCGCAGCAGGTTCATGCGGGAGAGAAACTTCTGCCCCATTTCGTAGGCGGAGAGCCCAAGGCGGTATTTACCGGAGCCCTTTTCCCGCTCGACGTATCCGCGGTTTTCGAACGTGGCCAACAGACGGAAGACGCTGGTTTTGTTCATCCCGAGTTTTTCGCTCAGTTGGGAAATGCGGACTTCATCCCCTTCTTCACACAGCGCTTCGAGGACATCCAGAGCATTATCGACGGACTGGATTGAATAGGATTCTTTTCCTCTGGCAGGCACCAGTGTTTCTCCTTTTCATTCAATGAAACGGAAATTTCAAGGGCGGCGGGGGCCGCAGATGGACGGCTTGTTAATAGACTGAAACAAAAATAATACAGCGTTTTATTTATGTCAACTTCAATTTGAAAAAATTTACACAACACAAATGAAACATAAAATCGTATAGTTATGCTGTCGGTTTGTGGTGGGATGGGGTGGAAAAACTCGTGGGATATTCCTGTCTTGCTAAAGGATGAAAAAAAATAACGGTTTTTTTATGACAGGAATGCGGTGAGGGAAAAAAATGTTCTATTTGTCGTGGCGATAGGTGTCCCCTGCGTCGAAGGTCCCCTTCGTTTCAGGTGATCGACCGCTTCGAGAGGCTGCCGGAAGCTGCCTGTTGAATTTTTTCAATGATGGGGCGGTCCGCTGGGAGGATGTCGTATCGGTCCAGGTCGTCGGGAGTGACCCACCGATGATCGGAAACCTGGATATGGCGAAGCTCCCCGCCTATCGGGGCGCAGTGATAGGCGAGAATCAATACCGGCCCCCATTCATAACAGTGGTAGACGACCTCGAAGATCTCCTTGACCGCGACGTCGAGACCAAGCTCTTCCAGAAGCTCCCTGCGCAGCCCTTCTGATGGGGATTCGCCCGGGTCGAGTTTGCCGCCGGGGAATTCCCACATACCTTCGTGACGACTTCCTCCCGGGCGGCGTGTGATGAGTATGTGATCGTCTTTGCAGACGATGGCGGCGGTGACGATAAGCGGGAGGCTGGCCATTGTTGTCCTTTCGTGTGACATAACGGGAAGTACGACCAGTATATCCATCGGATGAGGCCTTCAAAAGGCTTTTTTTGCTGACACAGGGGGGCCGTTTGTGTTAAAAAATGGCCCGCAAACCCAGAAAGAAAAGGGTCAAACATGTTCAAATTGTCCGACAAAGGGCGCGGCATCCGCGAGATGTTCGATACCATCGCCCCCCGTTACGATCTGCTGAATCGGCTTCTCTCGTTGGGGATAGACCGCCGTTGGCGGACCTTTGCTGTGAGTCAGTTGCAGATTCCCGAGAATGGCAAAGTGTTGGACGTCGCCACGGGAACGGGAGACGTGGCGCTGGAAGTGGCGGCGCGCACCCATGATTCCGTGCAGATCGTCGGTGAGGATTTTACCCAGGGCATGTTGCTGCACGGTAAACCAAAGATTGCCGCTTCCCGTTTTGCCCATCGCATCGTCCTGGTCAATGCGCCCTGCGAGGCCATGCCCCATCCCGCCGCTCTCTTCGACGGGGTGACGATCGCCTTCGGCATCCGCAACGTGGTGGATCGTCTGGCCGGTCTTCAGGAGATGGTGCGGGTTCTGAAACCCGGAGGACGGGCTGTTATCCTGGAATTCTCCAATCCACGCAGCCGGGCGTTCAAAGCCTTGTACTATTTCTATTTTCGCAAAATTCTCCCCTTTATCGGCGGAGTGCTTTCCAAAAAGAGCGCCTATCAGTATCTGCCCGATTCCGTTCTGGAGTTCCCGGACCAGGAGACGTTCAAGGCGCTGATGGCTCAGGCCGGGTTTACGGATCTGCGCCATGTTGACCTGACCTTCGGTATCGCCACGGTTTACGTGGGGGTGAAGCCCGGTTGATCCGGGCCCGTTCCTGTTTTTTCACAAAAGACGGCTTATGGCCGTCTTTTTTTTTAAGAGGGGATCCGGGTATACTTGCTGTAAGCTTTTAACGGCTTAGAGATGTATGCCCTAACTTTAGATCTGGCCTTACGGAGGATTTCATGAAGCAGGCCCTGTTGATCATCGATATGTTGAACGATTTTGTGATCGAGGGAGCGCCCCTTGAGGTTCCCAGCACCCGGGCTATTCTGCCCGGTTTGCAGAAGCGCCTGGCCCAGGCGCGCCAGGAGGGAATTCCCGTTTTGTACGTCTGCGACGCACATCGGAGCGATGACCGGGAATTCTCCCGGATGGGGTGGCCCCCGCATGCCGTCAAAGGGACTTCCGGATCGCGCATTGTCGACGAACTGGCCCCCTTGGCGGGAGAGCCTGTTTTGGAGAAAACGACGTATTCAGGATTTTATGGTACGGACTTGGAGCGCGTGCTGAAGGATCTGGGGGCGGAAGAACTGATTCTTACCGGATGCGTGACCAATATCTGCATCTTTTTCACGGCGGCGGACGCCGTCATGAGAGGGTACCGCGTAAGAGTCCCCCGCTCTTTGTCGGCCAATCTCGACGATGGCGATGGGCAGTTCGCTTTCGAGCAGATGGAAAAGATCCTGGGCGTGCGTGTCGACCCCTAGGGGTATTCTTCCCCTATTTTGATAGCTCTTCTCCCAGGGTGCCGATGTCGGTGATGAG
>QKGY01000089.1 GCA_003250235.1 Desulfuromonadaceae bacterium | reverse complement strand
CTCGACATCCTGGGGCAGGTCATAATTGATGACGTGGGTAACCGCTTCGATGTGAAGCCCACGGGACGCCACGTCGGTAGCCACCAGGAACGTCAACCGGTCTTCCTTGAAGTCCTTCAGGATACGCAGGCGCTTGTTCTGGGGAATATCCCCGGAGATAACCGCTGCTTTGTGGTCATTGGCCTTGAGTCGCGCCGCCAGATGCTCGGCTTCTCTCTTGGTATTGACGAAGACGACGACCCGGTCGGCTCCCGGTTCCTTCTTCAGCAACCCGAGCAGCAGAGGAAACTTTTCCCTCTGGGCAACGTGGTAAAGAATCTCCTCGACCTTGTCGGCAGTCACCTGCTGCGGCTCGATCTGCACCTTCTCCGCCAGATTCATGAACTCGTACGCCAGTTCCATGACGCGAAACGAGAGCGTGGCGGAGAACAGCATGGTCTGCCGCTTTTCAAAAGGAGGAAGCTGACGCAGGATATAACGCAGATCCTTGATGAAGCCCATGTCAAACATGCGGTCCGCTTCATCAATCACCAGCGCTTCGATGCGGTGCAACGAAAAGACCCTCTGCTTGGCATAATCAATCAAGCGCCCCGGCGTCGCGATGATGATATCGACTCCCTCACGAAGGGCCTGACGCTGCTTCTCGTAATCGACACCGCCGAAGATCGGCTGCAGAATGAAAGGACACTGGGCTCCAAGAGCCTTGGCATCTTCCCAGATCTGCACCACCAACTCCCGGGTGGGAGCCAGGATCAGGGCACGCGGGTTGTTGCTGGTACGGCTCTGGCTGGCGAGCAAGCGGGTGAAAAGGGAGATCAGAAAGGCGGCTGTCTTGCCCGTTCCGGTCTGGGCCTGGGCGGCAACATCACGTCCCGCCAGAGCCAGGGGAATCGACTCCTCCTGAACCGCCGTCAGATCCGTAAAACCGACATTCCGGATCCCTTCCATGACGGGTTCGGGCAGGTTCAGCTCGGTAAATTTCATGAATATTCCGTTCCTTAAAGTTCCACACCCATGGCTTCGGCGACGGTATGGATATCTTTGTCCCCACGCCCGGAAAGACAGACGACGATAATGGCGTCACGGGACATGGTGGGGGCCATTTTAACCACCTGGGCGATCGCATGGGCGCTCTCCAGAGCGGGGATGATCCCTTCGAGCTCCGTCAGGAGCTTGAAAGCATCAAGCGCTTCACGGTCGGTAATCGAAACATAGTCGGCGCGCCCCAAGGAATGCAGGTGTGCGTGTTCCGGACCGACCCCCGGGTAATCCAGCCCCGCGGAGATGGAGTGAGCATGCTGGATCTGCCCTTCGCCATCCTGAAGCAGGAAGGTCTTGTTGCCATGGAGCACTCCGACGCTTCCGGCAGTAATGCTGGCGGCGTGTTTCCCTGTTTCGACGCCAAGCCCGGCGGCCTCAACGCCGACAAGGCGTACCCCGGCGTCTTCGACAAAGGGATAGAACAACCCCATGGCATTAGACCCTCCGCCGATACAGGCGACGGCCACATCCGGAAGGCGCCCTTCGGCTTCTAGGATCTGCTCGCGGCTTTCCCGGCCGATAACGGACTGAAAGTCCCGGACGATCTGGGGATAGGGATGAGGACCTGCGACCGTACCGATAATATAAAACGTATCCTGAACGTGTGTGACCCAATGACGCAACGCATCGTTCATGGCGTCCTTGAGGGTAGCCGTTCCGCTGGTCACCCCGTGGACCTTTGCTCCCAGAAGCTTCATGCGAAATACGTTAAGGGCCTGTCTGCGGATATCCTCTGTTCCCATAAAAACTTCGCACTGCAGTCCGAACAACGCCGCCACAGTGGCTGTCGCGACGCCATGCTGCCCGGCGCCGGTTTCAGCGATCACCCTTTTTTTGCCCATCCGCCTTGCCAGGAGGGCCTGACCGACCGTATTGTTCACCTTGTGGGCACCGGTGTGATTGAGGTCCTCGCGCTTCAGGTAAACCTTGGCACCACCGAGATGCTCGGTGAGACGTTCAGCAAAATACAGCGGGCTGGGACGGCCGACATAATGTTTGAGGTAGTGATCGAACTCCTGCTGAAAACTTGGGTCCTCGATCGCCTCGGCATAAGCCTGTTCAAGCTCCAACAATGCGGGCATCAGGGTTTCGGCAACATAGCGACCGCCGAATTCACCGAAATGCCCATGCTCATCCGGAAATTGGTACATGGGTCAATCCGTTCTGGTTTTGGCGTTGCGAATGAACGCAGCAACTTTATCCGGGTCTTTGCGCCCGGGGGAGATCTCAACTCCGCTGGAGACGTCTACGGCATAGGGGCGCACCCTGGTAACCGCCTCGGCGATATTTTCGGGGGTCAGCCCACCCGCCAGGATTATCCGCTGGCTTTCAGAAGCCTGCGCGGCCAGATCCCAGTTGAAGGCGTGGCCGGTACCACCGTAGCTGCCCTGGACAAAAGAATCCAGAAGAAAAGCAGAGACGTCATAGGACGCCATGGCACGGAGGCTGTCACCATCCCGAACCCGCAGAGCCTTGATGACACGGTGGGGGGGGTAGAGGCATTCTTCGGGGCCTTCATCTCCGTGAAGCTGAACCGTGTCCAGGCCGCATACCTGGACAATTTCCGAGACGCGCTCGGGCTTCTCGTTGACAAAAAGCCCCACGGTTGTGACAAAGGGGGGGAGTTCGGCAATGATGGCCCGGGCATCACGGGTCGTAACACAGCGGGGACTCCCTTCGAAAAAGACAAACCCCAGCGCATCCGCTCCGCAATCCACGGCAACGAAGGCATCCTGCTTCGACGTGATGCCGCAGATTTTCACCCGGACCATGGCAGACTCCCGCTGTACGTCTTGTCAACCAACCTTGGGCAGGTTAGCAAGAGACTCTTTGATGCTTTCTTCCGGATACTCATAATCCTGCAATTCACCAGCGAAGTAGGCATCGTAAGCAGCCATATCGACATGACCGTGTCCGGAAAGGTTGAAGAGAATGGTTCTTTCCTTGCCTTCCTCTTTAGCCTTAAGGGCCTCGTCCACGGCGCCGCGAATCGCGTGACTCGACTCCGGTGCCGGGATAATCCCCTCGGAGCGGGAGAAGAGCACGGCTGCCTCGAAACAGGCCAGCTGATGCACGGCTCTCGCCTCGACAACGCCAGCATTGACCAGCTGGGAAACCAGGGGCGAGGCCCCATGATAACGCAGGCCGCCGGCGTGGATCCCCGGGGGCATGAAGTCGTGGCCCAGGGTGTACATCTTGGCGACGGGCGCCATCTTGGCCGTATCGCCGTAATCAAAGGCATAGACCCCGCAGGTCAGCGTCGGGCAGCTGGCCGGCTCCAGGGCAAGGACACGGACATTTTTACCGTTGGCCTTATCGGCAATAAAGGGAAAGGATATCCCGGCGAAATTGGACCCTCCACCGTGGCATCCGATCACCACGTCCGGGTAGTCCCCGGCCATGGCCATCTGCTCCTTGGCTTCGAGACCGATGATGGTCTGATGCAGGCAGACATGGTTGAGAACACTGCCGAGGGCATAGCGGGTATCCTCCCGGGACACGGCATCCTCGACGGCCTCACTGATGGCGATGCCCAGCGACCCGTTGCTCTGAGGATCCCTGGACAGAATCTCCCGCCCCGCATGGGTGCGGTTGGAGGGAGAAGGAATCACCTCGGCACCCCAGAGCTGCATCATGCTCTTGCGATAAGGCTTCTGATCGTAAGAGACCTTGACCATATACACCGTACACTCAAGACCGAACATCTGGCAGGCCAGAGAGATCGACGATCCCCATTGTCCGGCGCCGGTTTCGGTGGCGATGCGCTTGGTGCCGGAAATTTTGTTGTAGTACGCCTGAGGTACAGCACTGTTGGGCTTGTGCGAGCCTGCCGGAGACACCCCTTCGTACTTGTAGTAAATCTTCGCCGGGGTTCCGAGGGCCTTTTCCAGACGGTGGGCTCGGAACAGGGGGGACGGCCGCCACAGCCTGAGAATCTCCCGCACCTCATCAGGGATATCGATCCAGCGCTGCGTCGAGACTTCCTGCTCGATCAGAGGCATGGGAAAGATGGGCAACAGATCGTCCGGAGATACAGGCTGCATGGTTCCCGGATGGATCACCGGAGCCAGAGGACCGGGCATGTCAGGGATGATATTGTACCATTGCTTGGGAATGCGATCTTCGGGGAGAAGGATTTTGGTCTGCATGATATCTCCTTGATCAATTCGGTTCAAAAACAGGCAGAGGGAAGGTCTTTCCTCCCGACACTCAACGCTCAAGACCTCAAAGAATCGTTGGCATCTGTCTAGGCCACACCTTCCGTCTTGCCATCACGTACCCGTTGCGGGTTCTATCCCAACAACTCTTCGAGCTTGGCTCCGATATCGGCTTCGCGCATCAGCGATTCACCGACCAGAAAAGCCCCCGCACCACATCGGAGCAGTCGTTCGACATCGGTCCGGCTGTTGATCCCGCTCTCCGATACCACCAGACGGTCCTCTGGAACCAGAGAGCATAACCTTTCCGTTGTAGAGAGATCCGTCTCGAAGGTCCTTAAAGAGCGGTTGTTGATGCCTATCAAGTGACAGTCGGTTAGCAGAGCTTTTTCCAACTCTTCTTCATCATGCACTTCGAGCAGCACATCGAGCTGAAGCTCATGCGCCAGGGCGCTGAAATCTCTGAGCTGCGCGAGATCCAGCATCGCCGCGATCAGAAGGACGGCATCGGCGCCATAAGCCCTGGCCTCATAAATCTGATAGGGATCACAGATAAAGTCCTTTCGCAGCAAAGGCAGGCCAACCTGTTCACGGATAAGGCCGAGATAGTTGAGATGCCCGTAAAAAAATGTTTCGTCGGTCAATACCGACAAGCAAGTGGCGCCGTGGTTCTGATAGATCTCGGCAATATCAAGCGGGTCAAAATCATCGCGAATCACCCCCTTGCTGGGGGATCCCTTTTTCACCTCGGCGATGATGGCGGTTCCCCCCGATTCCCCCATGACCCGCAAGGCTTGGGCAAAACCGCGCGGGGTGTCTTCCACCAGGGAAAGGCGATTGATCATGCGCTCCTGAGGGAATTTGGCCTTGGCGGCAGCCACCTCTTCGCGTTTATGGGCAACGATTTTTTTTAGGATATCCGGTGTCTGATTCATTGTCCTTGAAAATCCATGCGACGCAATACAAAGGACAAGCAGGAAATCACATCCTGCGGTTCCCATCCGTTTACAATGCCGTCAGAAAAAAATCACTGACTAGCTCTGGCGCGTCATGGCAACCAGTTTGTCGAGCTGAGCCAGGGCTTTTCCGGAATCGATGGCCTCAGCCGCCATGGCAATTCCATCGACCGGCGTGTCCACCTTACCCGCAGCGCAGAGGGCATAGGCCGCATTGAGCAGAACGATATCGCGTTTTGGCCCCTTTTGACCGGAGAGAAGATCTTTGACGACCTGAGCATTGCCCTGCGCATTGCCCCCACGGAGTTCATCCATGGAGCAGCGGGCCAGACCGAACTCCTCCGGGGTGATCCGTCCGATCTTGATGCCGGTTGCCGTCACGGAAGCCACCACCGTGGCATCGGTCAGCGTAATTTCATCCATGCCGTCAAGGCCGAAAACGACAAACCCTCTGCGGCAGCCCAGGTTGTGCAGAACGTGCGCCAGGGGCTCAACCAGGTCCTCGCGGTACACCCCCATCACCTGACAATCCGCCTTGGCAGGATTGGTC
>QKGY01000296.1 GCA_003250235.1 Desulfuromonadaceae bacterium | reverse complement strand
GGCCGCCCAGTTGATCCCCGACTGGTAACCGTCATTGAGTTCGACCTCCAGGATCTTGGCCTCGAGGATAACCTGGCGCTGCAGGTTGCCCTGCATGGCGGACAAATACCCTTCCACCTCGCGCAGCTCTTCGGGCATGGCCCGCACGATCACGACGCTGGCCTGGGGCTGAACCACCACCCGGCGCCCCCCTTCCGTACCGATGAGGGTGCGCAGGGCATATTCGAGCTCTTTCCAGAAGTCAGCCACCGACTCGGTGTCGATACGGCTTCCCGAGACCGCCTGGCTGGTGTTGTCGCGGTTCTCTTCGCCGTTGTCGGCGCTGTTGCTGCTGCCGGCATCGCTCACCTGCCCGGAGCTGACCCGGGTCTGGGAAATCCCCCGTCGGGAGAGGTTGAGGTAGTTGACCGGGTAAATGCGGGATTGCAGGCCCACCGGCAGGATCTGGAAGGTATTGCCGGTGACGCGGTATTCATAGCCGAACACGCTGCGCACCACATCGAGCACCTCGAAAATGGTGGCGTTTTTCATGCTCAGTGTGATCTCCCCGCTCACGTCGGGGTGCACGACCATGTTGTAGGGGGTTCCAGCCACCAGCCCGGTGAAAAACTGGCGGGCGGGGGTGCGGTCGGCGGTAATGTCGAAGCGGGGCTCCGCCGGCACCTCGGAGGCGCCTGTTGCGGACAACGGCGGCAGGAGCGCCGAGGCGACCTCCGGGGGGAGCTGCGGGACGGGCGTCGGGGTTGTCTCGGCGGGGGACGCCTCAAGCGCCTTGTCCATGTTGGCCTCGGTCGAAGGCCCCCGCGAAGGGGGCATGCAGCCGCAAAGCGCCGTCACGACAATTATCACAAGAGCTTTCAGGAGACGATCGGAACACGTACGCATCATTTTATCCCATTCCCCTCACCGGACGGAGCCGCCGGTTCTTTGATCCGCTGCGTCTGCAGGCGGACGGTGAATTCTTTCCGGGAATCCCGCAGCCGCACAGCCCCGGGAGCAATCTCCACGACACGGGCGCCGGAAACCCGGTCCCCGATCTGAACCGCTTTGCCGTTCACGGTAGCCACCCGGCGCTGCGGTGAAATCAGGATGGCCGTGACCCGCCAGTTCGCCGTTTCCGCCCCGGGCTCCCGGGCCGCGATCCCCTGAGGGGGACGGGTCGGGTCCCGCAGAGCCTCGGCGCCCGGAGACGGCGATGCCGACAGCAGGAAAACCACCAGGGCGCAGAACCCGCAATATCTTATCGAAACACCGTGACTAGACACCGATCCACTCCTTGCTCAGGCTCAGGGTATGCACGGTCAGAACCACGCGCGACTGCGGATAATCCACCACCTGCAACTCCAGGGAAGTCCACAGCAGCTGACGCTTCACTCCTTCGAGAGCCTTCAGGGTAGCCAGGATCTGCGGATAGGTGCCGGCAAATTCCAGGCGCAGCCCATGCCGGTAGACATTGGGACGCTCGGTCCCCTCGCCCTGCGCATCCGGCTCCACGGTCAAAAGCGGTTCGGGCGGCAGGTTTTCCGCCTTGACCAGGCGCACCCCCTTCTGCTGGTGGAGAATCTCCTGCAGCACCCGGGACATCTCCCGCGGAGGGATCAGATCCAGGGTCAGAGCCTGCAACCGGGCGTCCATCTCGGCCACTTGGGCACGCAGCGCCTCGAGCTGACGGCGATTGTCCTGGTCCGGGTCCTGAGTCGCCTTCGTCGTGAGCGCCACGATCTGGGCTTCAAGCTGAGGGACCTGTTCCGCGGCTGTCTTCAGGCTCTGCTGCACGGCTTTCTGGCGCAGCTTCAGAGGACTTAGCGCCAGCACATCCACCGCCAGGTAGACAATGGCGAGGGCGGCGACCACCAGCAGGATCTTCTCCCTCGGGGTCCGTTTCTCCAGAGCGGCCCCCCAGAGAGCGAGTTTTTGACGAAATCCGCTCATGGTGTGGACTCCTTGCGGGTTTCCAGCCGAAAATCGATGACATGACCACCGGATTCCTCCCGGGCCAGACTGAACCCGGAAAAGGCCATACCCACGAAAGCGGGTTCGTCCTTCAGCGCCTGCAGGAACGCCGGCACCTTTTCGGCATCGAGGGCGCTGCCTTCCAACGCCGAGCGGCCCGCGGTAGAAGCCAGGACGATATGCGACAGCCACAGCCCGTCGGGGGTGCGGCGGGAGAGCCCTTCGAGGTATCCGGAAAAACCGGTACTGGCCGCTGTGAGAGGGGCTTTGAACAGATCGAGCAGCGGCTGTTTGGCGGCCAGCTCCCTGCTCAGGCTATCGACCTCATGTTGAAGCAGCGGACTCTTGCGGGCCTCGGGCGCTTGCTGCAAAGCCGTCATTTGGGTCAACAGCGCCGTCTGGCGGTTTTCCAGCGCCTTCAGGCGAACCTCAAGGATCCGCGTCTGCCAGGCGACGCCGGCATAGTAGCCGGCAATCAGCACCACGCCGAGGCCGAACAGGGCCATCATCATCGACAGCGGGAACGACTGCTTTTTCTCCAGCATCGCGGGCTGGTACAGGTTGATCTGCTGGATCATGGCGCCTCAGCTCTCCGGCGCAACGAAGCGCCGATGGCCTGCAGACAGCGGGCCTGCTTGATCGAATCCATGCCGGGACACTCGAGGATCTCCGACAGGTCGAGAGATCGCACCGTGATCCCGAGGTAACTCTTCAGATAGGGGATCACCTGGGGTAAAATCGCCTCCATGGGAGCCACCACCAGGCTGGAAATAGGCGGCAGGGAGAAGTTGCTCTCGTAGAAATCGAGGGAGCGCTGCACCTCCAGCACCACCGAATCGAGCAGATCGTTGAAGCGGGAGGACAGATCGACCAGGCCGTCCCCTTCGGGAGCCGCAGCCAGTTCCATCAACTGGTCACTGCCGATATTGATACGTCGGGTCAGATACAGGTTTTGTCCGCGGGTGAGGATCAGCATTCCCTGGGTTCGTCCCAGGCTGAGAAATGCCAGACCGCGTTCGTCCTCGGGGAGAAGAGCGGTCAGATTACGCAGCGCCAGCTCCGGAATGTCGAGGGCGCTGATCTTGAGGCGGGCCGCTTTTAGCAACACGGCCTGTTCCTGGACGGTTCCGCGACGGGCGGCGACCGCATAGGCGATGGGCGAACGGCCCTGGCGTCCTTCCTGTGGAACGGAGAAGACATCCACCACCGCCTCGTCCACCGGATAATCGATCAGCTCGCGGATCTGCCAGCGGATTGCTTCGCGCAACTCGGCGGAGGGCACGGACGGGGGCTCGACTTGCAGCAGGCTGTACGCGTCCGAAGCCAGCACACCGACGCCCTGACTCTTTCCGAGCCCCAGACGGGAAATCCCCTCCTGCAGCACCCCGGCAGGCATCATCCCCTGAGGCAGCAGAAGAAACTCCCCGCACACCAGCTTGGGAGAAGCATTCTCGCGCCGCTGCACCTGGGCGACGGCAATGCCGTCCTCGCGACAGAAAATCCCGGTGAGACCGTTGGATTGTGTGCGTTTCTTGCCGAAAATAACCTGGGCCCTCCCTCACCAGCAGACACAAAAGAATTCAGGTCTCTGCATATACATAAAACATGCCACTGCGTCTTCCCTCATTTTAGTTTCTGATCAAGGAGTTAGACGCAAAACACAAAAAAGAGGCAAATCAAACATCTTCACACCCGACGAAATCCTCTGTACCAGGTGGCACTGTCCAAGGTTTTCTTCGGCGAGGGTCCATGGTCACTATCAACCTTTTCTATGGCACACAAACGTGCGACACAGAAGGGCGCATGACACACTCCCTTAATGAAAGGCACCATAAAGTATCCCCCATTTAAAGGGAAGTCATTTTTTTGACCTGGCACACATCGCTTCTTTTTTGGGGTTGACGCTCACCTTCTCAGCTTGCAGAATAGTGTCATATCGCTACAATGGGAAGATGCATCCAGGGATGGCGCCATGCCGCCACCCGACACTTACAGGAGGGAGCAATGACCCGAGAGGAACTGGCACAGTTCGACGGCAAAGACGGCCGCAAGGCCTATGGCGCCGTTAATGGCAAGATTTACGATTTTACCGGCAGCAAGCTTTGGCAGAACGGCGATCACCAGGGGCTGCACAGCGCCGGTCAGGATCTGACCGAGGAGCTGAAAAATGCCCCCCACGTGCGCGCCGTGGTAGAGCGTTTTCCGGTGGTCGGACAGCTGGAAGAAGCCGCCCCCGAGCCCGCAGGCGGATCGGGCAAGATGGGTTTCGTCGTGATGGGGGTGATCGCGGTGGCCGTCGTCGTTTACTTTATCCTGCGCTGACACCCTCACCCGTTCCTGGCAACGCAAAAGGCCGGCCCCGTTTCAGGGCCGGCCTTTGATTTTTGGCGCAGACTTCATTTGTTCAGCAGGGCATCGATGCCGGCGAAGAAACTCTGGGCGAGCTTTTCCTGCTCGGCCTCCGGCAACTGCGGCTTGCCCTCGCTCTGCCGGGCTTCCAATAGTTCGGCAGGGATCTCCTGCAGAAAGCGGCTCGGCTCGCGCGGCAGCATCTTGCCGTACTTTTTGCGCTGCCGGGCATGGAGCAGAATCAGGTGCTGCTTCGCCCGGGTGATGCCCACGTAGCAGAGGCGACGCTCTTCGTCCACGTCAAAGGTCTCGTGGATCGACTTCTTGTGCGGCAGATACTCCTCTTCCAACCCCACCAGAAAGACCACCGGATACTCCAGCCCCTTGCTCGAATGCAGGCTCATTAGCGTGACGGCGTCCCGCGCCAGCTTGGCCTCCTTGTCGTTACGACCGGGATGATCCTCGTCGAGCAGAGAAACCTTCTCCAGAAAACCGCCCAAGGTCGGCTTCTCCTCCCGCTCTTCGTAGGACGCCATGGCATTGATGACCTCTTCGACGTTCTCGGCCCGCCGACGCGCCTTGGCCGGATCTTCGCTCTGCCGGTAGATCTCGTCTTCGAGCTTGAGCTCCGCAAAGAGTTCGCGGGTGGTCTCCGCCAGGTGCCTGCCACGGGAGAAGCTTTTGCGATAGCGCTCCATGAGGCTCACGAAGTCCGCGATGGCCTCCGTCGCCTTCTCCCCCAGGTCCTCGATATCGGACGGCGCCGACAGCACCTCCCACAGGGGATGGCTGCTGTCGGCGGAAAAGCGGATCAGCCGGTCGGCGGTCGTCTCGCCGATTCCCCGCTTTGGGTAGTTGAGGATGCGCAGCAGGTTGACCTCGTCGCGGGGATTGACCAGCACCCGCAGGTAGGCCACGGCGTCCTTGACCTCCTTGCGGTCGAAAAACTGCTGGCCGCCGATGAGAACGTAGGGGATGTTCTCGTAGCGCAGCTGCTCCTCGAAGGCCCGCGACTGCACGTTGGTGCGATAGAGAATGGCGAAGTCGCGGTACTCCAGGTTCAGGCGGAAACGCTCGGAGTGGATGCGCTCCATGACCATGCGCGCTTCGTCCTCCTCGTCCTCGCAGACGATCTGCTCGATCAGCCGCCCGCTCCCCCCCGAGGTCCACAGCGCCTTCTCCTTGCGCTTGGCGTTGTGGCGGATCACCGCGTTGGCGGCGGCGAGAATGTTGCCCGACGAGCGGTAGTTCTGCTCCAGCTTGATGAGGGTCGTGCCGGCGAAGTCTTTTTCGAACTCCAGGATGTTCCCCAGGTCGGCGCCGCGCCAGCCGTAGATCGACTGGTCGTCGTCCCCCACCACGCACAAGTTGCGATACTTGCCCGAAAGCAGCCTCAGCAGCAGGTACTGGGCGGCGTTGGTGTCCTGATACTCGTCCACCAGAATATAGCGGAAACGCTCCTGGTATTTGGCCAGCACCTCCGGGTAATTCCGCAGCAGGGT
>QKGY01000011.1 GCA_003250235.1 Desulfuromonadaceae bacterium | reverse complement strand
CCTTCCCTCTCTCCGCATAGCTCTCAACCTCAGCAAACCTGCACCAACAAACGGAGTCCACCGTGAAAAAATCAAAATTTCTTTTTATTCTGTTGTTTCTGGCCCTTGCCTCAGGGGCTTTCCTCTATTTTCGAGACACCGCTCCGCCGCAGATCTCTCTGACTCCCGACACGGGGGCCATCGCTCCCGGAAGACCCCTGATCCTCGCTCTCGACGATCAGGGCAGGGGCCTTAAAAATATTTCGGTAACCCTGATTCAGCAGGGAGGCGCCCATCCCCTGCTGATCAAGTCCTATCCCCCGGGCACCCTGAGCGCCCGTGAAAACCTGTCTCTCGATAACACGGCGTTGACCGAGGGCCCTTTTGATATTGTGATTTCCGCCACGGATCACGCCATCTACCATTTTGGCGCCGGCAACACCGCGGAAAAAACCCTGTCCTTCACTTTCGACAAAACACCCCCGATCGTCAACGTCACCAGCACGGGCCACAATTTCGTGCAGGGGGGAGCCTCCCTGGTAACCTATACCCTCAACGAGCCGGTGGAAAAAACCGGCGTGACCTTTTCCGACCGGTTTATCCCCGCCTACAAGCAGCCCTCGGGAAGCTACGCCTGTCTGGTCCCGTTTCCCAACGATCTGGCGGTGAATGACTTCGTACCTAAAATCGTCGCCGTGGACACAGCGGGCAACGAGCGGATCACCGGGATTTTCTATCGCGCCAAAAAGGGCGACTTCCGTCAGCGTCGTATTGACATCGATGACCGCTTCCTCCAGGCCAAGACCCCGGAATTCCAGTCCCTGGTCCCCAATGCGGGCAGCCCTTTGGATATCTTTCTCGCCGTCAACCGCGAGCTGCGCGCCAAGAACCGTCAGGAGCTGGCAACCCTCAGCCTGCAGACCTCGCCCACGCCCCTGTGGCAGGGGAAATTCCTGCGTCAGCCCCAGAGCGCTACCCTGGCCTTGTACGGTGATCGCCGCAGTTATTACTATCAGGGGCGGAAAATCGACAACCAGATCCACCTGGGGATCGACCTCGCCTCCGTCGCCCAGGCCCCGGTCATCGCCAGCAATTCGGGGAAGATTGTTTTTGCAGGGTATTTCGGCATCTACGGGCAATGCGTCGTCATCGATCACGGCCTGGGACTTCAGACCCTTTATGGGCACCTGAGTCAGATCACCGTGACCCAGGGTGAGGATGTGACCCGCGATCAGGTCATCGGCCACACGGGGAATACCGGCATGGCCGGCGGGGATCATCTGCATTTCGGGGTTGTGGTCGCGGGCATACCGGTCAACCCGGTAGAGTGGTGGGACGGCACTTGGGTGAAAAACAACATCACCTCACGCCTTTAACGCACGGTCTTCACTTCTGTTCTCTAAGGCGCCGGAGAGCCGCTCTCGTAGCGGTTTTCTCCGGCGTCTTGCTATATGGCGATCAGATCCACCGGAGCAAAGCCGCCACCGGGAGTCCGCAAATTGGTCACCTGCCCCTGATAAAGCCTGGCGGCAACCCCGAAAACACGGTCGCGATAGGCATAGAGACGAAAGTCGGTTTTCAGGTTTTCCGTACCCACCACAGTCAGTGAGGGCTCGACAAGCCTCTGCACCAGAGTTTGATCCGGAGGCAACTGATCGAAGCGGCTGCGGGAGATCTTTCTTCCTGCCAGCACCCCCCGGCTGCCGTACCGGTCCACCGGTTTGAACACCCAGTCCTTGCGTTCGTCCCAGAGTTTTCCGACATCGACGCCATCCATCATCCGGCTCTCCGGAATCCCCGCCTGAATCCGCTGCCGGTCCGCAAAAGAAACCCCCAGGGTCTCCATCCGGGCATCCTCCGTCCATAGGGCCAAACGGCGCTTGTCGGCCAGCAGCCCGTAGGTAAAGGGGTTGGGAGAAAGACAGACCCGCGATGCGAGGTAGGCCTGACGAATCCCGTCCAGCTCGGAACCCTCCAGATAAAAATCGCAGTGACGGTTGTAGATGAAATCAACCGGATGCCCCTGATGGAAAACCCCGTCGGAACCCGCTTCCAGCTCCGCAGGATCGGCAATCACGCAGGGAACGTCCCAGCGGCTAAACAGTGCCTGAAATGCGAGCATCTCCGGATAGAGAAACTGCTCCCGGGGCTTTTCGTCGAGAATGACCATCCGCTGGGGTTTGGCCCGAGTTCCGCCGCTGTACGCCGCCATCTCAGAGGCGAAGGAGGCCAACAAGCGTTTCTGGAGCCGAAGCGGAAGCTGCACCGTCGCCGGCCTCTGTTCCGGGTATCGGGCCAGATGCGCCAGCAGCCCCCCTCCCGCGTTGGTGTTGACCTCGATAAGCTGCGGCGAATCCCCGGCGAGGTGAAAATCATATCCCATCATCACGGCGTCGTTACCCGGGTCGAACCGGGCCGTTTCAGGCAAGCAGGGCAACAGGTGCTGCCGATATCCCTGCAGGCGGCTCACCCGGAACAGGGTCCGGGCCAGAGCCACCATGCGGACCAGGGCCTTTTTCGGCAACAGAACCCGCGCGGCGCTGATCGCCTCTAAATCCTCATGCATGCATCCTCCTGCGACAGAAAACGTGTCATCATGCCACAACAGACCGGGATTGGAAACCACGACCTTCCCCTGTCGCATTGACAAGCGGCGCCGCTCACGTAAAATGCATCTGTTCCTTAAACGCAAGCCCCCAGTGATCCCTTCGGGAGTTTACCCATGCGACGAATCCTTTTGATCCTGTTGGCCCTGACACTCGTCACACCGTTTGTGGCTCTGGCCGAGCAGATGGAAAATCTCGGCGCCATCACCCCCAAGACCCTGGATGACTTTCAACAGGTCATCGACAGCCGCTGCACGGTCTGCCATACTCGCGAGCGGGTGGACACGGCCATCCAAAAGCGCAGGGCGCTGGAGAAACTGGAGCAGCAGATGATCGAACGGGGCGCCATTCTCAACGAACGGGACAAGGAGGTTCTGGGAACCTTCTGGGGTAGCCCTTTCCCGTCATCCCCCCGGAAATAATCCGCCACAACGAACCCTCCCCGCAGGGTGTCATTCCACTCTAAGCATTAAAAATATCCAATTGTTTATACATCAGGAGGGGACATGCACCAGATAAAAAACTGGCCCGTTGGCGAACGGCCTCGGGAAAAACTGTTGCAGAGAGGGGCGGAAGCCCTGAGCGATGCCGAATTGCTCGCCCTGGTCCTGCGCACCGGTGAGGCTTCGAGCCACAGCAGCGCCCTCGATCATGCCCGGATGCTCCTGAGCCGTTTTGCCACGCTGCGCAAAATGGCCGATGCCTCGGTGACAGAACTTTGTGAACTCAAAGGGATTGGGCCCGCCAAGGCGGCCGAGTTGATGGCGGTGTTCGAAATTGCCCGCCGTTTCGCCGCGTCGGCAATGCGACCCGGGGAAAAATTCAGTTGCGCCGACGAGGTCTTCCACCACTTTCACGAGCGTTTGCGTGACCGAAAAAAGGAGGTCTTTCTCACCGTCCTGCTCGACAGTAAAAATCGCATTATCCGGGAAATCCAGGTTTCGGAAGGCAGTCTCTCCGCCAGCATCGTCCACCCCCGGGAAGTCTTTGCCCCCGTGGTTCGGGAATCGGCAGCTGCCGTCCTGCTTATCCACAACCATCCATCGGGAGACCCCACACCGAGCCGCGAGGACCTCGAGATCACCAGCCGGCTCAAAGCGGCCGGAGATCTGATGGGTGTCCGGGTTCTGGACCACATCATTATCGGCAACGGCCGTTACGTCAGCCTGGCGGACCGAGGGCTGCTGACCTGATCCACCTCGGCATACTCGAGAAAACTCTTTTGCGGTAACAGAATCTGCTGCCTGAGAAGAAGATCGTTGATCTCGGCGGGACCATAATATTCGGCGGATGCCGCCTGCCCCCGCGGGAGCAGGAACCCGAATTGAGGAATAAAGGTGTTGCGTTTGACCGAATGGTCCAGCGTCAGTCCGGCGATTACCAGAATATTGCGCTCACCGCTGTCAAACGAATCCGTCAAATAGGAAGCAAGGCGGTGAAACTGCCTCCAGGTATGAATATCGGCCAGACGGCGAAGAGGCTTTTCCGATATCACGATCTCTGGCAGAAATTCAAAGAGGGACGCTTCGAGCATGTCTTTGATATCGGCACTCTCCGGAGCGAGCCGCCGGGTGAATAAAAAATGCTCCGCAACAAGCAGATCCCCAATGGGCTGGGGATCTGTGCCCAGTCCGCTCAGCGGGAGGGTGTTTTTCTCGACGAACCCCGGATGGAGGCGAAAGACCTTGCCGTGGCTCGAATCCCGAATCGCCTCTCCGTCCACCAGGCGCTTCAGATGAAGGGCGATCCCCGGCTCATCGCCACGGCCAGAGCGGAAAAGATACTTGTACGGGATCTCGACCTTCAGCCCGCCCACCCCCCTGAAAAGGCGAATGGAGGCGGCAGCACGCCGGTAAAGAAGAAGGTAGCCTTCGAGCAGACGGTACAGGGCGCTGCAGCAGGGGGCAATCTTGCCGTGGATCCGCTCGACATGCCCGATCCCCTCCACCTCACGGACCCCGTGGTGGCTCCCCCCCAGGATGACCAGATCCTGCCCATGGTGGGACGCCGGCACCAGTCTTCGCGGGTCCAGCAGGCCTCCAACCCTCCCCAGGTTAAAAACCGGGCAGTCAAAAACATACCCAAGCAAAGCCTTCTTGATTCCCTGACTTTCATCCGAACATTGCCAGACGGCCGGGAGGATCTGCGAAAATCCGCTTTGCGACGCCAGAAAGTTCATGCGCCCATACAGGTCCATCAGTTCCATAGGCGGCTGGTCCAGAAAACGCTCCGCAGGAGGGGCTATCGTCATAGGCAGGTCTCCTTTCCGGCAAACAATAACATTGTTTTATTTTTTATGCCACCCGCCGAGCCGGATTTCCCGCTTGAAGCTGCGGCCGTTATTGTGATATTTTTGGTCATCTTCTACCTGAGGCCGGGGAACCATCAACCCGGCTTCTTTTTTTCTATCCCAAGCACTAGGGCGGCAAACTGGGCGCCTTAACGAACCATGACTCGACCCACTCCGCAAAAACCCGAACTGCTCTCCCCGGCTGGCAGCCTGGAAGCCTTTTTCGCCGCCATGGAATCGGGAGCCGACGCCGTCTATGCCGGCTTACAGGATTTCTCCGCGCGGGCCAAGGCCAAAAATTTCTCTCTGGGCGACATGGAGCGAATGCTGGGCTATGCCCATTCCCTGAACCGCAAAATCTATGTCACCCTCAACACTCTGGTCAAAGAGAAGGAGCTTCCCCAGCTCATCGATACCCTGAGCGCTCTCGAGAGCATGGGCATCGACGCCGTCATCCTTCAGGATCTGGCCGTCTGGCGCCTGGCGCGGCAGCATTTTCCCGGACTCGAACTGCACGCCTCCACCCAGATGACGGTACACAATACCGCCGGCGTTCGGATGCTGGAACGCCTGGGCTTTACCCGCGCCGTGCTGGCCCGGGAATTGAGCCTGGCGGAGATTGCCGCCATCCGAGCCCAGACCACCATCGAACTGGAGCACTTCATTCACGGCGCCCTGTGCTTCTGTTTTTCGGGCCAGTGCTATTTCTCTTCGTATCTCGGCGGCAAAAGCGGAAACCGGGGGCGGTGCGCCCAACCCTGCGACCAACGACCTCTCCGCCATCGACCTGCTGCCCGAACTGGCGAATGCCGGAATCATGAGCCTGAAAATCGAAGGGCGCATGAAAAGCGCCGAGTACGTTGCCAACGTGGTGGCGGCCTACCGCATGGCCCTCGATGCCCCGGAGGCAAAACGTTCCGACGCGGTCCGGCAGGCCAAAGAGCGCCTCAAGGCCTCCTTCGGCCGCCAGCCCACCAAGGGGTTCCTGCCCGGAGGCGTCCCCACGGATATCGCCATTCCTTCCGTCAAAGGAGCCACCGGGCGCTTTCTCGGCGAAGTCGGCCAGGTGAGGGGGGGAACTATCCAGTTCAAAACCCGCGACCGCCTGCACGTCGGCGACCGGCTCAGGATACAACCCAAGACGGACAAGGCGGGCACGGCCTTCACCATCAAGGAAATCTTCATTGGCCAAAAACCGGTCAAGAAAGCCTCCGAAGGCTCCGTCGTGTCAATTCCGTCCTCCTTCCACGGTACCTTCAAGGTCGGCGACGCCGTCTTCAAGGTGTCCTCGGAACAGGCCTTCACCCTGAGCGAAGCTGCCTGCCGCCGCCGGCTCGACCAGGCGGGTCCTCAACCCGAGCCGATC
>QKGY01000059.1 GCA_003250235.1 Desulfuromonadaceae bacterium | reverse complement strand
GGCACGACCCATCTCTCATACCCTTTGAGAAAGGGGGAACTCCATGGATCTGAAACTGACGGACAAAATCGCCGTCGTCACCGGCTCGACCCAGGGGATCGGCCGAGCCATCGCCGCGGCCCTGGCGAACGAAGGGGCTCGGGTTATCGTCAACGGCCGCTCGCCGGAGCGCACCGAGCAGGTCGCACGGGAGATCGCCGCCGAAGGAAAAGCCCATGCCGTGGCGGCCGACCTCTCGGACGCCGCCGGGGTGAAGCAGCTCATCGACGGTGCCCACAGGATCGGCCCGGTCGACATTCTGGTCAACAATTTCGGGATTTTCGAACCGAAAGCGTTCGAGGAAGTGACGGACGAGGACTGGTTGCGCTTCTTCAACCTCAACGTGCTCTCGGCCATCCGCTGCAGCCGCGCGGTGATGGGCGGGATGCGCGAACGGGGCTGGGGGCGTATTCTTTTTGTGTCGAGCGAATCGGGGATCAACATCCCCTCGGAAATGGTCCACTACGGCATGACCAAGACGGCGATGCTCAGCGTCAGCCGCGGCCTGGCCAAGGTGCTCTCCGGCACCGGGGTGACGGTCAACGCTCTTCTGCCCGGTCCGACCTGGACCGAAGGGGTAGCCGATTTCGTGGAAAAACTGGCGAACGACAAGGGGATCTCGGTGCAGCAGGCCAAGGACGACTTCTTCACCTTCGCCCGCCCCAGTTCGATCATCCGGCGCTTCGCCACCGTAGAGGAGGTGGCGAGCCACGCCGCCTACCTCTGCTCTCCGCTGGCCTCGGCCACCACCGGGGCGGCGCACCGGGTCGATGGCGGGGTGGTCGACACCTGCTTCTGATTGCTGTGGTCAGGGTTGTCCGACCAGCGGATAGCCCTGCTCTTTCCATGCGTCCACGCCCCCATCGAGGGCCTTGACGTGCTCGAATCCCTGCTGGAGATAGTTTTCCGCCTGACCGGCGGAGGTGTGTTCGTGCGTTCAGGCGCAGTAAAAGACAATCTCCATGTTCCGGGAGAGCGAAGGTGCCATGGTCTCGAACTCACCCAGAGAGATGGCTCCTTCCAACCTCATGGACCGAAACTTTGTCTCATCGCGGTAGGCGCAGACCAGCAGAAGGCGCCCTGCCTGTAGTCCTTTTCGGACATCCCAGGGGGTGATACGCTCCACAGAACTCATACGGCCTCCTTGGCGTACAGGGTGTCGGTCCGGGCTGCCATGACGAAATCGTTCCGGTGCAGTCCGTGGATCTTGTGGGTCCACCAGGTCACGGTGACCTGACCCCACTCGACCAGCAGCGCCGGATGATGCCCCTGTTCTTCGGCGATCGCTCCGACGCGGTTGGCAAAATCCAGCGCCTCGCGAAAATCCTTGAACCGGAACACCCGGTACAGCCTTTCGACGCCTCCGTCACGAACAATCTCCCACTCGGGGATCTGCCTCCGGTATTCCCCCACCTCGTCTGGGGTGGCGCGCGGCGCCCCGGTCCGGCAGGGCGCGCAGTCTAGCGTTTTCAGCTCTTCCATCGGTTATATCCTTGAGAAATCCCGCCGGCACGGCGGGGGATCAAGCTCCCTGCCACTTGATGGCATCGACGGGGCAAACCTCGTCGCAGGCCCCGCACTCGATGCAGATATCTTTATCGATGACATAGATCGGATCGCCTTCGCTGATCGCCGCCACCGGGCAGACCGGCACACACGAGCCACAGGTAATACAATCGTCGGTGATATAGTGCGTTCCCATAAATACCTCCGCGGAACGGGGATTAATTTCCCCTATAGGGGACACTTTATCGGCAATCGGCGCCATTGCAAGCCCGTCTGCGAACCCGGGTCGGTTTTCACACCCGGGAGGTATTTGCGCTATACTCGGGTGAGAAGCCGGGTGTATGATCGCACCCGACGTGTCCCTGTGAAAAGGAGCGCCCCATGAAATACAAACAGCTCGGACGAACCGGCCTGCTCGTTTCGGAACTCTGCTTCGGCACCATGACCTTCGGCGGCAAGGGCTTCTGGGAAGTCATCGGCCGTCAGCCCCAGGACGTCGTCAACACCCTGGTCGCCCAGGTGCTCGACGCCGGCATCAACTTCATCGACACCGCCAACGTCTACTCGGAGGGGGAATCGGAACGGATGCTCGGCAAGGCGCTGGGCAAGCGCCGCAAAGAAGTCGTGCTTGCCACCAAGGTGCGCGGCCGTATGGGGGAAGGGCCCAACGAGGTCGGCCTCTCCCGCGGGCACATCATGCAAGCGGTCGAAGACAGCCTCACCCGCCTGGGTACCGACTACATCGACCTCTACCAGATTCACGGCTTCGACGCCCTCCCCCCCCTGGAGGAGACCCTGAGAGCCCTGGACGACCTGGTGCGCTCGGGCAAGGTGCGCTATATCGGCTGCTCGAACCTGGCGGCCTGGCAGCTGATGAAGGCCCTGTGGATTTCCGACCGGCACAACCTGCATCGTTTCGAAACGCTTCAGGCCTATTACACCCTGGCCGGGCGCGATCTGGAGCGCGAACTGGTGCCGCTGCTGCAGGACCAGCAGATGGGGTTGCTGGTATGGAGCCCCCTGGCCGGCGGGTTGCTCTCGGGCAAGTTCTATCGCGAGGGGGAAGGACCGGCCGAAGCGCGCCGCGCCCACTTCGATTTTCCGCCGGTGAACAAGGAGCGGGCCTTCGCCGTCATCGACGTGATGCGCGAGATTGCCGCCAGCCACAACGTGTCGGTGGCGCGCATCGCCCTGAGCTGGCTGCTGCACCAGCCGGCGGTCACCAGCGTGATCATCGGCGCCAAAAACGAGCAGCAGCTCGAAGACAATCTGGCCGCCACGCAGGTGGTCCTCAGTGCCGAGGATCTCTCCCGTCTGGGCGCCGTCAGCGCCCTGCCCCCGGAATACCCCGGCTGGATGCTGGAGCGCCAGGGGCAAAACCGCGTGCCGTCACCGAAGGACAACTGATCGGGGGAATCGCTTTCCCCTTTTTTCGTTATGGGATGGTCTCGACATGGAATTCATTCACGGACTTCTGGTGGTCACCGTCGTCCACCTGCTCGCCGCCGCCTCGCCCGGGCCGGACTTCGTCATGGTGACCCAGCAGACCCTGAGTCACGGCAAGAAATCCGGCGTCCTGTGCAGCCTGGGGATCGCCCTGGGGCTGTCGGTCCACATCAGCTATTCGGCCCTCGGGCTGGCGGCGGTAATCGCCAGTTCGCACACCGCGCTCTGGGTCATCAAGCTGCTGGGGGGAAGCTACCTCATCTACCTCGGCGTCCGCGGCCTGCGCGCCAAACCCGGCCCGGTTGACGGCGAATGCATCGTTCCGGCCCAAAGCGCCACGGCGGCCAAAACCATCGGCACGGGGTTTCTGTGCAATGCCCTCAACCCCAAGGCCCCCGTCTACTTCGTCGCCCTGTTCACCGTGGTGCTGTCGCCGGACATGCCCCTGCGTCTGCTGATCGTCTATGGCGCATGGATCATGCTCTTGCAGTTCGCCTGGTTCTCCCTGGTGGCGACGCTGCTCGCGAGCCCGCCGGTCTCAAGGCGGTTCCGAAAGTTCGGCCATGTCATCGACCGTCTCTTCGGCGGGGCGATGGTCGCCCTGGGGATCAAGGTTCTGGTCACCCGCACGTCCTGACCGGCCGCACGGCAGAGGGCACAAGACAGGCAAGGAGAGGATTTCGATGCGTACCCTGATTCGATTCCTGACGTTAGGGGGGCTGTTCATGGCCCTGGTTTTCCCCACGGGTTCGGCCTTGGCTGCACCTCCGGATGGGGGTAATCAGGAAGAGCTGCAGGAACTGTTCGGCGCGGTCAAGGACCTTCCCGCCGGCATCCGTGTCGTGCGCGATCTCCCCTACGGGCCGGACCCGCGGCAGCGCTTCGACGTCTATGCCCCGACCGAGGCGCATGACGCGCCGGTGATTGTCATGGTCCACGGCGGCGCTTGGCGCTTCGGCGACAAGAACAATGGCCGGGTGGTGGAGAACAAGGTGGCCCGCTGGGTTTCCCGGGGCTTCGTCTTTATTTCGGTGAACTACCGCATGCTCCCCGATGCCGATCCAAGGCTTCAGGCGGAAGATGTCGCCCGGGCCCTGGCCACGGCGCAAAGCCAGGCCGCCTCCTGGGGCGGCAACAGCAGCCGTTTTATTCTCATGGGCCACTCGGCGGGCGCCCACCTGGTGGCCCTGCTGAGCGCCGATCCGCAACGGGCCTACGCGTCAGGAGCCTCCCCCTGGCTCGGCTCGATCCTCCTCGACAGCGCCGCCCTCGACGTGGCGAAGGTCATGACCCGCCCGCACCTGGGCCTGTATGACAGGGCCTTCGGCACCGACCGGGACTTCTGGAAAGAGCTCTCCCCGGTTCAGCACCTCAACCCCATCGGCCCGCCCGTTCTTGCCGTCTGCTCCACCCAGCGCCGCGATGACCCCTGCGCGGCGGCCAGGGATTTTTCCGCCAAACTCAGGGCCCTGGGACGATCCGCCTCGGTTCTTGAGAAGGATCTCTCCCACGGAGAGATCAATGCGTTTCTCGGGGAGGATCTCCCCTACACGGAAGCGGTGGAAGCCTTTCTGCGCACTCTGGGACCCGGGGTGGCGACCCTGCTGCCGCCACCTTCGCATGCGGCTCGGTAACACTTCCCGCATCCAAACAAAAAGCCCCCGCCGAATGGCAAGGGGCTTTTTGTTTATCGTCAGATGATATCTCAGCTGTTGCGTCGCATCCGCTCCAGGTCCTCCGGGGTCAGGCACAGGGTCTCGGAGCCGACCCGCTTGGGGGTCTTGTCGGGGAAATCCTTGGTCTCTTCGACAAAAACCAGGGTGTGTTTGCCGATATTGATCTTGTCGTTGTGCTTGAGCGCCCTCTTCCAGTTGAGGTGGGCGCCGTTGAGCAGGGTGCCGTTGGTGCTCTTCATGTCTTCGATATAAAAGGCATAGTCCTGCCGGTAGATTTCGGCATGATGCCGGGACACCGCCGGGTTGTCGATCTGGATTTCGTTATCCGGATCGCGTCCGACTTTGATTCCGTCTTTGCCGATCGCGACCTCTTTGATCGACGTGCCTTTGAACATCACCACAATCTTGGCCATATGGGTCAACCTCCCCTGTGTTTCATGCCTGCAAGGCCTGCAGGCGTCTCAAAATATCCTGGTAATCGCAAAGACGCTCCCTGGGGTTTTTGCGAAGCATTGCCATAACCAGGTCGGAAACCTCGTCGCCGATCCCCGGGACTTTCTCCCGCAGAGAAACCGGCTCGTCGGAAATCTGCTGCAACAGAACGGCCGTCGGCTCCCCGGTGAAGGGGGGCTCTCCGGCGAGCAGTTCGTAAAAAATCACCCCCAGGGAATAGAGATCGGCACGGAAATCGGTCGGCTTGCCCGCCGCCTGCTCGGGGCTCATGTAATGGGGCGTCCCCATAAGGCTGCCGTCGAGGGTGAGTCCGCTTTCGCGGATCAGGCGCGCCAGGCCGAAATCGGTCACCTTGAGGTTCTGCTGCGCATCCATAAGGATGTTGGCGGGTTTGAGGTCGCGATGCACGATCCCCTTGTGATGCACGTGATCGAGAGTATCACAGATCTGCGCCACCAGCCGGGCGGCCTCCGCGACGCTCATCGGGGCGTGCCCGGCAATGAAGTCCTCCAGGGTACCGCCGTCGATCAGTTCCATGACCAGGATCATGCGGGTGCCGTCATCGAAAAGATCGAAAAGCTGCACGATACCGGGGTGGGTCAACTGCGCCAGGGTCAGCGCCTCGCGGCGGAATCGTTCGCGGCGCTCGGGATTTTTCACAAAGGCGGCCGGCAGCTCTTTGAGAGCGACCTGCCGCTCCAGGGTGCGATCGA
>QKGY01000333.1 GCA_003250235.1 Desulfuromonadaceae bacterium | reverse complement strand
GTGGCCGAAGTCAGCCGGTCCTCGATCGACAATATCCTGCCTTTCTGGACGCATGAGGGGAAATTGACCAGTTTCAAGATCGCCGAAATCTTCTCTTCCGATTCGCAATTGATTTCCGCCGATCTAATCCTTATTTCGGAGCCTGATTTCAGAGCCCTCTTCGGTCTTGCCGAGGGAGTTGCCACCAATCTGGTGCTCACAGTGAAAAACGCCAACGAACGTCCGATTGTCGCTGCCAAGATCAAAAAGATGCTGCCCGACACCCGGCCCATCATCAGGGACGAGATATTACGGACCTACGATTCTCTCTTCAACTGGCGCAGTGGCATCCTGCTGGTTGTTTTGGCCGGGGCCGGCCTGGCTTTCATCATCTTCGCCTGGGACAAGGCTACGGGACTGAGTGCCGAGGAGAGGAGGGAGATCGGCATTCTCAAGGCGATCGGCTGGGAAACCTCCGACGTCATCCTGATGAAGTTCTGGGAAGGAGGCATCATCTCACTGACCTCCTTTCTCAGCGGGGTACTGCTGGCTTACGTTCATGTCTTTTTCACCTCCTCGATTCTTTTCGAGCCCGTGCTCAAAGGCTGGGCGGTCATCTACCCCGAATTCAAGTTGGTCCCTTTTATCGATGCATTTCACATTGCAGTGCTCTTTTTCCTGACCGTGGTTCCTTATACTCTGGCCACTATCGTTCCGGCTTGGCGGGCGGCCATTGTCGACCCCGATGCGGTTTTGAGGACCTGAACCGTGCAGAGGCATGGCTGAGATGATTGAACTGATCGATACTCGTAAAGTTTTCAATGTGGGCAAACCCAACGAATTTACGGCGGTCCACGATGTCAGCCTGTGCATCCCCTCGTCCCGGGTTACCGTTCTGAAGGGGCCGAGCGGTTCGGGCAAGACGACCCTGCTGAGTCTTGTCGGTTGTATGGCCCGGCCTACCTCGGGCCGAATCATACTGTCCTCTGTGAGGTTACATTCTCCCCTCTGGGAGTTTTCCGGTGGGGAGGTGTCAAGCCTTCCGGAGAGGTTTCTCACCGAGATAAGGCGCCATACCTTCGGATTTATCTTCCAGCAGTATCATCTGATCCGAGGGATGTCGGTGCTGGAAAACGTCATGCTTCCCGCCTACCCCTGCGGAGAGCCTTATGGACTATTGAAACGGCGGGCCATGGCTCTGCTCGATCAATTCGGCATCGGCGGCAAGGCCGCCTCCAGGATGGAATGGCTCTCCGGCGGCGAAGCACAGCGGTTGGCCATCGCCCGGGCGCTGATCAACGATCCGCAGGCGATTATTGCTGACGAGCCGACCGCACACCTCGACTCCCGTCTCTCGGAAGAACTAATGGCGATACTGCTCGGCCTTCGCGACCAGGGGAAAACGGTCATCATCGCCAGCCACGATCCCATCGTCTGTGATTCGCAGAGGGTGGACGGAGTATTCGAGCTTCGGGATGGGCGTGTTGTCAGCACCACCTAGGAAGACCATGGGGCACGCCG
>QKGY01000193.1 GCA_003250235.1 Desulfuromonadaceae bacterium | reverse complement strand
AATAGGGCAAGGGCGGCATGGTGAAAATGATCATGGGGCCGTATCCGTCGGAGAGGGTGTTGAGGAAAGCGACGATGTCGGCTTCTTCCTGGGGAGACAGCCCGAGGTCGCCCAGTTCTCCCACATTGACGGTGTCGGGATATTCGGGCGGATCCCAACCGGCGGTTGCGACGTCCCGGGTATTGTAGAAATGCACGATGTCCTGCAGGGTGGCGAAGTAGCCGTTATGTCCATAAGGAGCGGTCAGGGCGATATTGCGCAGAGAGGACACCTTGAATTTGCCATTCTCCGCAGGGTCGCCGACGATGGCCCCCAGCCCGAGGTCGATCGGGTTATTGACGATCAGGTAATTCTGGCTTTTCGGAATCCCCAGGTTGTCATAGGTGAAGTCGGTGAAGAGCCCAGGCGTGGCGTTCTGCCCTGCCATCGTTCTGTTCCACGGATGGCACTGGGCACATTTGGCCTTGCCGTTGAAGAGCGCGAAGCCGTGTTGTTCCTCGGAGGTGAACTGAGCCAGCCCTGCCTCGACATAGTCGAATTTGGAGTTGAAGCGGCTGAAGAACAGGGTCTGCTCGAAAGCCTGAATGGCGTCGGCCACCATGTCATACACCCGGTCCACCTCGGCGGCATCCCAGTTGTAGATCTTGGCGAGCTTGACCTTGTACACGAGCTGGAAAAGAATGCGGTATTCCACCCAGTTCGGGTTGTTGTGATCCTCCAGCGCTTCGAGAACGGCCGCCTTGCTGGGCATGCCCATTTCCACCGGATTCAGGAAGGGCCCTTTGGCCTGGTCGGCCAGCGTGGCGGCGCGTCCGTCCCAGAACTGTCCGCCGACATAGAGACCGGCAACCGCGTCAAAGTGAAACATCGGGCTGAACGCCGCATAGGAGGACGGAGGGGCGTTGCGGCCGCCATTCAGACTTTCATCCGACCCCAGGGAGACCACATTGTTCCAGGGGTCCGCGGCATTGCGGGGGTCGGCGAATCCCGGCGGCAGGTGGCAGCTGGCGCAAGCCTGATTATGGTTGAGCGACAGATAGGTGTCGAAGTACAGCAGTGACCCGAGCGCCACTTTGGACAAGTCGGCGGCCGAGGCCGTTCCGGCCGTTAGCAAGACCAGAAGAAACATAGATCCCAGAAACTTCATTCCCCTCTTCATACGGTTCTCCTTTCTCATTTAGCGACACGTGCGGGGTAAAACTCAGCCGGGTTTTTCTTCCGGCTGAGCGGATGACGGGAGGGACTGGCTTCCTGTGTGGTGTGAAGATGATGAGGAATGGTGTGGCCGTGGGGTGGGGGAGCTGTGAGACAGCCCCTGTTTTCGTGCGAGTATAACAGGGGGGCTTTCGGCTTCAACCTGTACCATGAAAAAAAATTAATTTTACGTTTTTCCGATAAAGATAGCCAAGAATCCGTTTGCTTCCCGGCTTTCCGACGGTCTAAGATAGTCGCCGTCTCGTGTTTCAACGGGGACGCCTGTCTTGTGCTCCTGGAGGGTGTTTCATGCAGATCCACAACAGCGAAGCCGTCATTCTGCGTCATATCGACTACGGCGAGGCGGACCGCATTGTGAGCTTTTATACGCCCGAATGGGGGCGCCTCAAGGGCTTTGCACGGGGAGCCCGACGCAGTCGCAAACGCTTCGGCCCGGGGTTGGAACCCTTTGCCCGGGTGCGCATGCACTGGAGCGGGACGGGGGCGGGCGGGCGCCTCCTGACCCTCAAGGAAGCCGAACTCGTCGATCTGCATACCGGTCTGCGCACCGATCTGACGGCTATGGCTCTGGCCGGTTACGGATGCGAACTGGTGGAAGAGCTGCAGGGGGAGGAGGGGGGCCATCCGCGGGTATTTCAGTTGCTTCTGGCTTTTCTCGCCCACCTTTCCGCGCAGGGAGGATCATCGGAGGCGCGGCTGCTGTTCGAACTGAGGCTGCTGGAACTGGCCGGCTACATCCCGCATCTGCTTCACTGTTCCGAATGCATGGGTCCTCTGCAGGCCGAAACGGTCTACTTTGATGCCGCCCGTGGCGGCAGCCTTTGTCCCCTTTGTGCGGGGGGAAGCGGTTCTCTGCGTATCGGCCTGTTGACCCTGGGGACCCTGTCGCGCATTCTGCGGGCGCCCCTCGACGCGTTTGACGGGGTTCGCCTGAGCGAACGTACCTTGACCGAGGGGGAGGCGGTAATGGGCCAAGCCATCGCCTGTCATCTGCACAAGAGACTGAAATCCCTTGTTTTTCTTGAGCAATTGACCGGATTGGGGCTCGGGGGGAAGGGGACGTCGCCCCTCCCGGAATCTTCGGATTTGCCTTGACAGGGCAGATTCGAGCGACTAAAATTTAAGCTTTTCAAACTGTATACAGTATACTGAGAAACAGGCTCCTTTGCGGGGCGCATCTGTTTTTTTGCCTGGAGGCACCGTGACCTTTCAAGATCTTATCCTCTCGCTGCAGAATTACTGGGCCAAACAGGGCTGTATCATCCAGCAGCCCTATGACATGGAAAAGGGGGCGGGTACCTTCAACCCGGCCACGTTCCTGCGCGTACTGGGGCCCGAGCCCTGGAAAGTGGCTTACGTCGAGCCTTCGCGCCGCCCGACCGACGGCCGCTACGGGGAGAACCCCAACCGTCTGCAGCATTACTATCAGTTCCAGGTGATCATGAAGCCGTCTCCTCTGAACATCCAGGAGCTCTACCTCGATTCGCTCAGGAGTTTCGGCATCAATCCGTCGCAGCATGACATCCGTTTCGTCGAAGACGACTGGGAGTCTCCCACCCTCGGCGCCTGGGGGCTGGGCTGGGAAGTGTGGCTCGACGGCATGGAGATCACTCAGTTCACCTACTTCCAGCAGGCCGGCGGCATCGATCTCAAGCCCGTTTCCGGCGAGATCACCTACGGCTGCGAGCGCATCGCCATGTACCTGCAGGGGGTCGACAACGTCTACGACCTCGAGTGGGTCAAGGGGGTCAAATACGGCGATGTCCATCATCAGAGCGAGGTGGAGTTCTCCACCTACAACTTCGAGGAAGCCGACGTCGACATGCTGCTCAATCTCTTCACCATGTACGAGAAAGAGTGTATCCGCCTGGTGAAGCGCGGCCTGGTGCTGCCGGCGTACGACTACGTCATGAAGTGCTCCCACTCCTTCAACATGCTCGACGCCCGCGGCGCCATCTCGGTGACCGAACGCGCCTCTTACATCGGTCGGGTCCGTAACGTGGCGCGGCTCTGCGCCGAGGGGTACGTGGCCCAGAGGGAGAAGCTCGGCTTCCCGCTGCTGAAAAAATGAGTCGCCGGGACGCGGTGAGCCGCCTCCCAGCATCCTTATACCGGAGAGACCATGTCTGCTGAACTGTTTCTTGAAATTGGTACCGAAGAGATCCCTGCCGGCTTTCTCCCTGTCGCCATGCGCGACATGGAGCGGCTCATGCGCAAGGAGCTGGAAACCGCCCGGGTGGCTTTCGAGGCGATCCGCACCTTTGCCACCCCGCGCCGTCTGGCCCTGGCCGTCACCGGCCTGGCCTCCGAACAGCCGCGCCAGGAGCTGAGCGTCTCCGGGCCCTCGGTCAAGGTGGCGTTCGACGCCGACGGCAACCCCACCAAGGCGGCACTCGGATTCGCCCGCTCCAACGGCGTCGAGGTCTCCGATCTGCAGCAGGTGGAGACGGACAAGGGAACCTATCTCTTCCTCTCCAAGGTGGAGGAGGGGCGCAAGACCGCCGACCTGCTCCCCGAGATCCTGCCCCGGCTGATCGCGAACATCCCCTTCAAGAAGTCGATGCGCTGGAAGGATCTCGAAGTCCGCTTCGCCCGACCCATGCACTGGATCGTCGCCCTGTACGATGGCGTGGTGGTCCCCTTCGGCTATGGCAATCTGGAAAGCGGCAACCTGTCGCGGGGGCATCGTTTCATGGCGCCGGAGAGCTTCCCGGTGCGCGACCTCGCCAGCTGGAAGGAAGAGTGCGAGCGCCACTTCGTCCTGCCCGAGCCGGCCAAGCGCCGCGACATCATCGCCCGCGAGATCGAGCGGGTCGCTCATGCGGCAGGCGGCGAGATCAACCCCGACGAGGCGCTGCTCGACGAGGTCTCCTTCCTGGTGGAGGACGCCACCCCGATCATCGGCACCTTCGAGCAGAAATACCTGCAGCTCCCCCGCGAGCTGCTCATCACCACCATGCGTGAGCATCAGCGCTACTTCACCCTGATCGACAAGCAGGGCAAGCTGCTGCCCAATTTCATCACCATCTCCAATACCCGTCCCGAAGACCCGGCCGTCGTGGCCCGGGGCAACGAGCGGGTGCTGCGCGCCCGTCTCTCCGACGCCATGTTCTTCTGGACCGAGGATCAGAAGGTCAAGCTGGAGAGCCGCCTCGACGCGTTGAAGAACGTGGTCTACCAGGCCAAGCTCGGTACCAGCTACGAGAAGGTCATGCGCTTTCGCGAGCTGGCTGCGGGGCTTGCCGCCCAGCTGGCCCCGGCCGACAGCGCCCTGACCGACCGGGCGGCGCTGCTGGCCAAGTGCGACCTCGAAACCGGCATGGTCTACGAGTTCCCCGAGCTCCAGGGAGTCATGGGCCGCGAGTACGCCAAGATCGAAGGCGAGGATGCCCGGGTGGCCACCGCCATCTATGAGCACTACCTGCCCGTCGAGGCCGGCGGCGACCTCCCCTCCGACAACCTGGGGGCCTTCGTCTCGATCGCCGACAAGATCGACACCATCTGCGGCTGCTTCGGCGTCGGGCTCATCCCCACCGGCTCGGCCGACCCTTATGCCCTTCGTCGCAGCGCCATCGGCGTGCTGGCGATCCTGCTCGACCGCGGCTACCGTCTCTCTCTGGTGGAGCTGGTTGGCAAGGCCGTCGATCTGCTCTCGGCCAAGCTCACCCGTCCGGCCGACGAGGTCAAGAAGGACGTGGTGGAGTTCATCCGCCTGCGTTTCGTGAACATGCTCACCGGCCAGGGACAGCCCCAGGACGTGGTCGACGCCGTGCTTTCGGCCTCTTTCGACGACGTCATCGATGCCAACGAGCGGGTCAAGGCTCTTGCCGCCCTCAAAGGGCGCGAGGATTTTGAACCGCTGGCGGTGGCCTTCAAGCGCGTGGTCAACATCATCAAGGGCGGGGTGGACACCCCGGTGGCTCCGGCGCGTTTCGAAGCCGACTGCGAGAAGGCCCTGCATGCCGCCGTTCAGGACGTGGCCAAGAAGGTCGCTGCCGCCACCAAGGCCGGAGACTATGCGACGGCCCTGCAGGCGATTGCCGGACTGAGAGGCGCGGTGGATGCCTTCTTCGAAGGGGTCATGGTCATGGCCGAGGACGAAGCGGTTCGAATAAACCGGCTGGCCCTTTTGACCGGGGTCGCAAGACTCTTCGAGAACATCGCCGACTTTGCCAAGATAGCCGCCTAGGAAACTAGGCGGCTGTTTTATTTAGAGTAAAAACCTGTGGCCGAAATGGCGCAATTATTCATTTTTACTAACCTTTGAGGAGGAGTACCGATGGCGACGAAGTATGTTTATTTCTTCGGAGACGGCAAGGCCGAAGGAAAAGGGGACATGAAAAACCTGCTCGGCGGCAAAGGCGCCAACCTGGCAGAGATGACATCGATCGGACTGCCGGTTCCCGCCGGATTCACCATAACCACCGAAGTATGCACCGAGTTCTACAAGAACAACCGTCAGTACCCGGCCGAACTCAAGGGACAGGTTGAAGAGAACCTGAAGATGGTCGAGAAGCTGATGAACAAGAAATTCGGCGATCCCAAGAACCCGCTGCTGGTTTCGGTGCGTTCCGGCGCCCGCGCCTCCATGCCCGGCATGATGGACACCGTCCTCAACCTCGGCCTCAACGACAGCACCGT
>QKGY01000012.1 GCA_003250235.1 Desulfuromonadaceae bacterium | reverse complement strand
CGGGGGGGACAAAATCTATGTGGCCAACTATGGTGAACGATTCCTCTCGGTTATTTCCGCGGGTCAAAATGTCGCGTTACGCAGAATTCCCGTAGGGCAGGGGCCGTTTTCCTTTGCCTTTCTCAATTATCGTAAGATGCTTTATGTCGCCAACCGGAAAAATCTGACCATCACGGCCCTGGATATGGCCGGAGAGAAGCCTGTCGCCACTGTTTCTTTGGGTGGAAAACCTCTCTTCATGGCCGTTCAGGATTAGAGGTGCCGGGGTATGATGTTCTTCTTTTTCCCCTCTGCGGGCAAGCCTGTTAAGAAGCCGGTTCTGAAGACGGGTCGTTCCGTCTTCCTGCTCATCATTCTGCTGGGGGCCATTGTCGGTTATCGAGGATGGGCTCTGCAGGTTTCTGAAGATACGGGTTCGTGTTTTTCTTGTCACCGCGAAACCTGGGATCGGGAAGTCTTGCAACCCTATGTGCATGCACCCTTTGCGGAAAAACAATGTAGTCGATGTCATGGCGGTGAAGTGGCTGCCGCCGAAAAATCGGAACCCGTTGTCGATGATATCCGTAACCTCAGATGGTTGCGACACGACAGGGCGCTGGCTTCGGAACACTGGCTTTCCCTGCCGGCGGACAGGGTCTCTCCTGTCTTATGGATTGAGACGGTCGCTGCCGATAAAGAGAAGGCGATGCAGTCGCTTGCCCTTCCTCCGCTCGACTCCCTGCCGGTACTGGTCAATGACCATGAAGGGCCGCAGATCTCCGACGTCGTTGTCCGTGCCGTCGAGTTGGGGGTTTTTGTCTCTGCCCGTATAACCTGGAAAACAGACAAATTCTCTGATTCTGTCATTCCGTTCGGAGTCGACTCCTTCGACCATCAGTCCCGAAAAGATACCTATCTGAGGCGGGAACATGAAGTGATCCTTTCAGGGCTGGACAGGGACAGAACCTATCGGTTCCGTGCCGTTTCCGAGGATATCCATGGGAACAGAACGGCTTCTGACGTTCTTGCCTTTTCCACGGAGCGGGCATTTGTTGACGAAGAGGACCGGGCATCGAACCCTGCAGATTTCAATGCGAAGATGGGTGTCATGAACCATACCTTATATCGAGCGGGGGATGAGTATCTGCTTCAGCTGGCTTTTGATGTGCCGGTTGCTGTCTCTCTGGCCGTCGAAGCCCGGTCTCACAGATCGAGAACGCAGAATATGTCTAGTGATCTGGAAAAAACCGACTCCGGTCATCCCCTTGTTCAGGGCGGAGTCGCACTGAATATTCAGGTGTGTTACACATGCCATGCTCAAATTCAGGGGGCCATGTCGCATCCTGTAGGTATCTACCCCCCTCCCGGCATGCACATACCGGCTGAATATCCCCTGTTGCCTGACGGACGGATTTCCTGTATGTCTTGTCACAATAAGCATGGTAGCGGTCTGCCTTACCGCTTGATCAAATCTTCACGAAAAGAGCTCTGCGTTGGCTGTCATGTCAATTATTGATCTTCCAGA
>QKGY01000324.1 GCA_003250235.1 Desulfuromonadaceae bacterium | reverse complement strand
AGAAGCTCTGGAGATTCTTTCGGGGGAAAAATTCGACCTGCTGCTGTTTGATATCTCCATGCCGGTCATGGATGGCAAAACGGCCCTGAAAAAACTCAGGGGCAAAGCGGCCGGGCATCCCAACCGGGGAATCCCGGCGATCGCGCTGACTGCCCATGCCCTTGAGAATCAGGTAAAGAGCTATCTTGAAGCGGGTTTCAGCGAAGTGTTGACCAAGCCTCTGTCGCTTAATGAATTAAGACGGACCATCAGCCGTTACGCCTTGGCGGGAATCCCTGAAGGAGATTCTGCCATAATGCCTGGGGTCGGTGGATGACTCCCGGATCTCAGGCGATGCTTTCCAATTTCAGGGCAAAGGTCAGGTCGAGTCCGGCCAGGGGGTGATTGCCATCCAGGGTGATGCGCCCTTCATCCACCTGGATTACGCGCATGGACAGGCGCTCGCCGTTTTTCAGGGTGAGTTCCACCTTTTGCCCCGGCTTGGGATCGGCCCCGGCGGGGAGCTGATTTTCGCTCAGGGTCAACAGGTTCTCTTTGAGGTGGGGGCCGTAGGCCTTTTCGGCCGGGATGAGCAGATTCTTCGCTTCGCCCTCGGCCATCCCTTCGATGGCCTCTTCCAGGGCGGCAAAAACCTCTCCGGCTCCCAAAACGAAGGACAGGGGTTCGTCGTTATCGGTGGTGCTGTCGAAGATGCGGCCGTTGTCGAGGGTGCCGATATAATGAATGGTGACGCGGTCGCCTCTCTGTGCTTTTCTCATAACGTTTCCTTTCTGCTGATAATCCAAAACCGGTCGTCGAAATAGCGTGCGAGGATGGGGCTGACGTCCTTCCACGACAATCCGCCGCCGCCGCATCCGGGGCGCGGCACGATGATGCGCGTCCATCCCCTGGCATCGGCCAGTTCTTTGAGCTGTCGGCAGGAGCGCTCGATGATCCGGAGGTCGGGGTTCTCATAGGGGCTGTTTTCGACCGGAAAGTTCACCAGACCGACGATCGGCTCGAAAACCCGGTTTCCCTCGTTACGGATAAGGGTCCCCAGGGTTGCCGCCAGTCCGGGGAAGCGATCCCGGGCTTCACGGGCGCATCCCCGCGGCATGGCGCACTCCCCCTTGCGGGTCACCAGCCCTGCGGTGGTGATGGCGACCACGCCGTTGCCGAAATGATCCCAGAGTTCCCCGTCGATCTCCTGCATGCCGCCTACTGCCGGAGGATGTGACGCATGGTCTCGAAGAGGGCGTCGTAGATCTCCTCGCGCGTGGAGAGGAACGCGGGGATGTCGTTGTTGAGAAGATCTTCGAGGTGTTCGAGCACCGCGCCGTCGTTGGACTGCAGAGCGTCCATCACCGCCGTGAACATGGGGAGGACTTCGTACAGGTCGTAGCGGTCGAATGGCCGCGCGTCCGGTTTGCCGGTGAACTTGGGTTGCTCGCGGGTATCCTTCTTGCGGGGATAGCGATACTTCAGGTCCGAGGGTCTGATCATTACGCCCATGGGTTTACCTCCTTAG
>QKGY01000019.1 GCA_003250235.1 Desulfuromonadaceae bacterium | reverse complement strand
GAGCTGATCCGGCTGGTGCGCTGGATCCACGAGACGTTCGACGTCACCATCTGGATGATCGAACATCACATGGACGTGATGATGGAACTCTGCCAGCGGATCAAGGTCATCGACTTCGGCCAGACCATCGCCGAAGGGACTCCGGAACATATCCGCAACCACCCGGCGGTCATCACCGCCTACCTGGGGGATGACAAGATCTGATGCTTCTTTCCGTTGAAAATCTCGAAGTCAAGTACGGCAATATCCAGGCGCTGCACGGAATCAGCTTTCACGTCAACGCCGGGGAAATCGTCACCCTGATCGGCGCCAACGGCGCCGGCAAGACCACCAGCCTCTACGCCATTGCCCGTCTGCGGCCCCCCGAAGCGCCGCGGGTCATCGCCGGCGACATCCGCTTTGGCGGCCAGTCGATCCTCAAGACCCCGGCCGACAGCGTGGTCAAGAACCTGAAGCTGGCGCTGGTGCCCGAGGGCCGGCACATCTTCGGCAACCTCACGGTGCAGGAGAACCTGGAGCTGGCGACTTACTCGCGCGGCAAAAAGGACGACCTCAAGCAGGACTACGAGAAGATCTTCGACCTTTTCCCGCGTCTGGCCGAGCGCCGCAAACAGCGCAGCGAGTCGCTCTCCGGCGGCGAACAGCAGATGCTCGCGGTCGGCCGGGCGATGATGACCGGCTGCACCTTCCTGATGCTTGACGAGCCCTCCATGGGCCTCGCCCCGGTGCTCAAGTACGATCTGTTCCGCACCCTCAAGAAGCTCAACGAGAACGGCATGACCATCCTGCTGGTCGAACAGAATGCCAAGCTCGCCCTCGAACTCGCCCACCGCGGCTACGTGCTCGACACCGGCAACATCGTCGCCGAGGGCACCGGCAGCGAGCTGCTCGGCAACCCGGAGGTCAAGAAAGCCTATCTCGGGGGGTAAGCTCTGGGTATCTGCGAACAATTCCCAACGTCCCTGAACCACTCACGAAAAAGGCCGTCCGTGCATTGCACCGACGGCCTTTTTGTTTGGTCTCCCAACCGTAGAGAATCCGACAGTCAACCCTGACTCAGGGATTTCCTGATTTCGGATGGGATTAAAATAGGATAGGGTTGTTCAAAGAGAAAGCCGGATAAAGAAAATCACGGCAATCAATCCGCTTTTTCTGACTTAAAGACCACCTGTATTTATTGGAATTTCGACCAACGCAACGGCTACTGGAATATCGGCAATCGTCCCCCGGTAACCGCCTACTCTCTGTTGCAGGCAAAGATGACTCTAAACTTCACTGAACTGGAATCGTTCCCTCTGGCATGGCGATGGAGATTTCAAGGCCACGGCATTCTCTCGCCGGAGCCGTTAAAAACCATTCGACCGCTCTCTGAAGAGTCGGCGGAATCGATCCGATCAAAATCGTTAAACGACCAATTTGAACTACAAATACAATTTGACGCATCAAAACCATTAAATCGGGTCAGCGACTTGCTAGATTCTCTCATCCCCAATAACGAGCATGAAATATTCGTATCTTGGGGCCCGAAATTGGCAATTTTGACGAATCGGGAATACTTCATTCGCCATTGGGACGAGTTTTGCTATCCCTCGTCCGATGACGTTGAAATATATTCTCCGGGCAATCGTTTTCGACTCAACTATTATCATTATGAGGTTTTCGAGTTCTTCGAACAGAAAGTCTGATAACCCTACAATTCAGGCGGCCGAGATTAACGCAGGGGGTCCGGAAAGGATCTCTTCGTTACGCAAACGAAATGGCACGGTAGAATGAGCAAATACACAGAACCGACGTGGCCCAAATCCGCGCTGATAACCATTGATATGCAGTGCGATACCCTCGATGGACAAGCTTTCGAGATTCCGGGGACTTCGGCAATTCTCCCTCGTATGTCAGCGCTTCTCCATACCTACAGGAAGGCGAACAAGCCCATTATCCATATCGTGCGGATCTATACGTCGGACGGTGGCAACGTCGATCTTTGCCGTAGAGAGTTTGTGGAACAAGGTGCGCCCCTGGTACTGGCGAACACTCCCGGGAGTCAGCTTGCCCCCGACCTACTTCCACGAGTTGGCGTGACGCTTGATACCGACATCTTGCTTTCGGGTGGAATTCAGACCATGGGGCCCCAGGAAGAGGTGATTTACAAACCCCGCTGGGGAGCCTTCTACCATACGCCTTTGGAGCAACACCTTCGGAAAATGGAGGTTCAAACTCTTGTCTTCACCGGCTGTAATTTTCCAAATTGTCCGCGCACTTCAATCTACGAGGCCAGTGAACGAGACTTTCGACTTGTCCTGGTCGATGACGCAGTTTCGGGATTGTACGATCAGGGAAAACGGGAAATGCAAAATATTGGGGTTGAGTTGCTTTCAACGGATCAGGTCATTGATGCCGTGCGGAAAAATGACAAGGGGGCATAACAAGGCCATCGATGCAGACAACCACACGCCACGCGCCCTCATCGCTTGGCTTCCGGCTGCCGGTTAGGGCGAGGTTATCCGAAGCAAATCATGAGAAACTGGAACAAAAAAGACATTGCGATGGCGCACAGCATAAGCGGCGTCATTGTCACGGCGCACCCTTATGACAATCTGATTCGACCCGATTGCGTGCCCTGGCCGCCGCCGGAAATCGTACAGAAGCTCTATAAGAGCCGCCATGTTCGCGCCTTTGATGAAGAAAACGTGTCAATATGCACCTCGGGGCTCGGGTATTATTGTGACCTACAGTCCCTTCACAGTGAGGACGCAATCACCTGGTCCGTTTTCGGAACAGCGTCGCATGCGCCACGACCTACAGTGACAACCTGGCTAACGGACCTTGTACAACGTCTCGATCTCCCCAACGTTCAGACAGAAAATCCCGAGATCTTTCTGTGGCGGCGCATTCCACACCCCGACACGCTTGTCTCGGGCGGACCGGAAATTGACGCGGGCATTTTAACGGATAACGCCCTCATTCTTATTGAGGCAAAGTGGCTGTCGGGAGTCGGAGTCAGACAGGGAAAGAAACGGGATAAAGACCAGATCCAGCTCCGCGGCGAGTTCCTGGCAAAGTACGGTCCGCGAATCTTCCCGAGTCGAACGGAATTCGCGGTTGTCGGCATCGGCTTGTTTGCCGATGCGTTCACCGACACAACGCCGGGGGGAATAGCCTTTCGGTCAACTTCATGGGAACAGATATGCGGATTGGATTCCCATCCGTATGCGGAAGAACTCGGGCGCTATTTCCGATGGAAAAAACAGCACGCCAAAATGCCCCAAAAACGGATGCAGGGGACCCTGCTCGATAATTCAGCCATATTTAACCGTTGAACACGACAGACATTTTACTCACCGCCACGTCCATTGAAGCGTCCGGTTTTGGGGAGGGGAATCATCATGTCCCGCGTTAGAAATCTTCTGCATTGCTTCATCATATCCTTTCTTTTCATCGGCCCTGCATGGTCCGCCGATCCGGAGGAAGACGCTCTTTATTCCGAAGCATCTCATCTCATTGAAAGTTACAACGGAAAACATGAGAACCTAACCCGGGCATCGGACCTGACAGCACAACTGCTCAAAAAAAATCCCAATAGTCCGGGAGGTCTTCTCAACGCGGCCCGTCTCGCTCTCAACGAGGGGTATATAAACTACGATAATTTTGACAACAGCTATGTTTTCAAAGCACAGAAGTTGGTTAACCAATCCCTGAAGATAGCCCCGGACTTTGCCGATGGCTATATTTTAGGTGCTTATGCGTTCATCGTCGACAAAACAGACAAAGGATTACGGAAGGCAAAGATCATGGCAGCCCGCGGGGAAGAATTGGCTCCCGACACGCCAAGGCTCGACCTTCTGTATGCGCAGATAGCCAAAAAGGAAGGCAATTGGGACGAGGTGTTTCGAAGAGCCAACCTTGTTCTCTCCAAAACGGAAGATCCCACTCTGGTCGATAAAGGGATAGATTATTTGATCTCCGTTTACCGACATCGCAAACAGTATGACTTAGCAGAGAAAGCTTTTCTCTCTTCCCTTGAACTCGACCCCGAATCCCCTTGGACACAAATCAATTTTGCCGGTTTTCTTAATGGCAGGGGACGCTATGACGATGCAATCGAGCATGGAGAAGCCGCCCTGAAAATCATGGATTTCGGAATGGCTCATCATGTTTTGGGGGAGTCCTATTACCGAAAAGCCAGCAAGCTTCAGTATGAGGAACAACGCTATGAGGAAGCGAAAGAATTTTTCAGACTGGCTCTTAAACACGCCCCTGACAATGCGAACGCCTATTACGGACTTGGAGTCGCCTGCTATTACACGGGTCACAAAAACAAAAATGTGGCGGAGCTTAAAGAGGCGAAAATAGCCCTTGAGCAGGCGCTTAAACTTGATCCGGACCACAAACAGGCCCGTGAGCAGTTGGATAACCTGCAAAAGCTGCTGGACTGGGTAAAAAAGAACGTTAAAGACTAACGCACTATTCCCCAGTCATCATGACCAAATAGGGCGTAGGCATGAGATCCGTGTTCATTCTTAAGCGCATAAATCCTGCCCCACAGATATCCGCCCCAAATCCACGGATAAAAAAGGCCTTCTTGCCAAACCTAGCACATAAAACGGCCCAACCCGAAAAATTCAGGTTGGGCCGTTTTGCCTGCCACGCAGGTCAGAGTCCCGTTCATGCAAGGGAACAGTCCTATTTTACTTGAGCAGAAACCGCCCCACGTAGTTCTTGGAGAACTGGAACGCCGTGCGGCCGCAGCGCTTGCTCTTGTCGTGAGACCACTGGATAGCCTCCTGCTGAAGCTCTTTGGTCCAGGGGATTTCCACCTTGCGCTGGCGCGATTCCCGCTCGACACACAGGCGCACCGCGTCAAGATAGCGATCCTGGGAGAAAACGTGGAAGGCGACCCAGAGACCGAATCGGTCGGAGAGAGAGACCTTCTCTTCCATCGCCTCGCTCTGCTGCAGCTCGCCCTTGACGTATTTGCCGCCGAGGTGATCCCCTTCGTATTCGGGCAGCAGGTGGCGACGGTTGGAGGTAACATAGATCAGCACATTCTCCGGAGCCGAATAGACCGAGCCGTCGAGGGCACTCTTGAGCATCTTGTAGCTCAGTTCGCCGACCTCGAAGGTCAGGTCGTCGCACAGCAGGATGAACCGATAGGGCTGATTCTCGACGGCGGAGAAGATCTCCGAGAGGTAGATCAGGTCTTCCTTCTCCACCTGGATGACCCGCAGCCCTTTGGGCGCGTATTCGTTGAGCAGGGCCTTGACCAGGGAGGATTTGCCCGTGCCGCGCGAGCCCCAGAGCAAGGCGTTGTTGGCGGGCAGGCCAGCCAGGAACTGCCGGGTGTTGTTGACCATGATCTGCTTCTGCTCCTCAACGCCGAGCAGCTCGGAGAGCGTGGTGTTGTCGGTCACCTTGACCGGCTCAAGGTAGCCGGAGAAGGAATGCCGGCGCCAGTTCGCAGCATAGCAGCTCGACCAGTCCACCGGCTTGACCGCCCGGGGCAGAAGCATTTCAACGGAGCTGAGCACGCGCTCGAGCTGGGCGACAACTTCAGGTTTCAAATTCATCAAAATGCGATCCTCTCTGAAAAAAAATGATGGCCCCACAAAAAATATTTTTTTAGGGACGTAAAAGTTTCCGCGGAAAGCCCTGAGAGTACGCCAAGCTACTCCTGAGCTAACTACTTGAAAAACTGGCAATAAAACGCAAGCCACTGTGTATACGTCAGTTATTCTTCTCTGTCAAACACTATTTTATGGCTATTCCCTACGCATGGAAAAAGCGTTAAAAATTAGCTTGCTTTTTAAAACGCACCCGTGCTACGGTTCGCAGGAACAAGCAAGTTTTGTTTTTTTCTGCTGACCGATCAGTGACATG
>QKGY01000228.1 GCA_003250235.1 Desulfuromonadaceae bacterium | reverse complement strand
GGTGGGGATCAACACGGCCATCTTCAGCCGTAGCGGCGGCTACATGGGCATCGGCTTCGCCATTCCCATCAATATGGCCAAATCGATCCGCGATCAGCTCATCAAGCACGGTGAAGTCACCCGTGGACGGCTTGGCGTCTATATCCAGGATATGACCAAGGACCTGGCGGAATCCTTCGGCCTCGACAAGGCGCAGGGCATTCTGGTCACCCAGGTGATGGACGACTCCCCGGCCTCCAAAGCGGGTCTCAAACGCGGTGACGTCATCGAGAAGCTCAATGGCGAGGATGTCGGCAAGGTCGCCGAATTCCGCAACCATATCGCCATGACAACTCCCGATACCAAAGTGCGTCTGGACATTCTGCGTGACGGCAAGGAAAAACAGCTCACCGTGACCATCGGCAAGCTGGAGAAAAGCGCCGAAGAGGGGACCCAGGGCAAGTCGGAAGGCGAGATGCCCAAACTGGGACTGAGGCTGCAGGCGCTGACTCCGGATCTGGCCGCGCAGCTGGGCTACCAGAATGAAAAGGGCGTGCTCGTTGTTGCCGTCGACTCGGGATCACCGGCGGACCTGGCCGGCATACAGAGGGGCGACCTGATTCAGGAGATCGACCGCAAGGCCGTGACCGATCCGCAGGTGGCGGGCAAGCTCCTGACGCAGAATAAGGGCAAAGCCCATCTGCTGCTGGTGCGCAATGGCGAAGCCACCCGCTATCTGACTCTGAAGATTGAAAATGGAGACTGACCTGACTCGGTGAACGTTGCAGGAAAATCTCCCCTGTTCGTCCTTCCCCGGGGCGGACATCCCCAGGCCCCGCCGGATTTCCGGCGGGGCTTTCCTTTTCTTCAGGCTGCGCATATTCTGGGGGCGTCTTCCCTTAGCGGTACTGGCAGGAGCCTTGCAGTGCAGACGTCACCATCTAAAGGCACCGAAGAAAGGAACCGTATCCATGTACCAGAAAGCCCCATCGGCCCGCGCCTCCGAATCATCCCGTCCGAGGGGGGGAACCCACTCAGTTTCACGTCGAGGAACCCGCAGCGGGGTGATACCGCCGTCTATGTAGACGGCAGTTTTTTGCCGTAATGGCCGGCCAGCGGATCACTATCCTGCGCGGTATCGGTGGTCTGGCCCCTTTTGCGGAAGCCATCGAGGGGCTCGGGGGGTTGTTCGAAGACTTCCTGCCCCGCTAGTTGCGGGATTCCGCCGCTTGGTCGTGGGTGGAACGTTGTTTGGGTAATGCCGCTTGACACGGTCCGGTGGACATATTATTTTGCAAGTTCCCAGAGTTAAAGGACAAATTTGATTTTATCAAACAATTTTCGGGCAAAGTGAAAGCCGCGGTGCCGCTCGGCGTCCGTCGCTGTACAGGTCGCTTATTTATCACTGTCCATGTAAGTCTTTGTGTTGTTTCATTCATCCCAGGAGGACCCCCATGAAGCAGATGTTTCGCGGTCTTGTCGTATTGCTGGCGCTTGCCGCCCTGCCGATGACGGCGGATGCGGCCAAGATCAAGTTCGGCCATGTCGGCCCCACGTTCCACGGTCAGACCAAGGGTGCCGACGCCTTTGCCGATTACATCCGGGAGAAAACCAACGGGCGTATCGACATCGCCACCTTCCCCATGGGCCAGCTCGGCAGCGAGCGCTCCATGGCCTCCCAGGTCCAGTCGGGCAGCCTGCAGATTGCCTCCATCACCACTGCGGTGATGCAGAACTTCGTTCCCGAGGTCGCCATCGTCGACATGCCCTTCCTCTTCCCCGACCGCAAGACCGCCTATGCCGTGCTGGACGATCCCGCCGTGCAGGAGAAGCTCTTCTCCTACCTGCCGAAGAAGGGCTTTATCGGCATCGGCTGGACCGAGAACGATATCCGCGATTTCTCCAACACCAAGCGCCCGGTTCACAAGCCTGAGGACATTGCCGGTCTCAAGGTGCGGGTGATGAACTCCCCGGTCTACCTCGATACCTTCGACCAGCTAGGCGCCTCGTCCGTCGGTCTGCCCTTTCCCGAGGTGTACAGCGCCCTGCAGACAGGCGTCATCGACGCCCAGGAGAACCCCCTGCTGACCGCCGTGCTGATGAAATTCACCGAGGTCACCAAGTACGTGACCCGCACCCAGCACGCCATTACCGAGTGCATCATAATCGTCAACCCCGATTTCTGGAACAGCCTCAGCGCCGCGGATCAGCAGATCTTCCGCGAGGCGGCCAAGATCTGTATCGAAACAAACCGTAAGGTCAATGCCGAATTGAAACAAAACCTGCCCAAGCTCGGGGTCTCCATCGACGAATACTGCAAAGCCAACGGGGTGCAGGTCGTCGACCTGACTCCGGCGGAGCGCGAGGCCTTCCGCAAGGCCGTGGCGCCGGTATGGGACAAATACCGCGGCCTTATCGGCAATGATCTTTTTGATTTCATGCTGGCCAAGATCAAGGAGCACAAACAGTAAGGTCTCGGTGTGCGGCGATCGGGTTCCGGCCCGAACGTCTGCAGACCGTTGTTGTCGATTGACACGCGTCGAGGGAGGGGAGTGCCCCTCCCTCGATTGCATTTGCACCGGAGCAGGAATGAAGCGTTTTTTTTCCGCGTTGAACCGCATCGAGGAGCTCACCCTCAGTCTCACCTTCCTGGGGCTGGCGCTGGTTGCCGTCATCCAGGTTTTTACCCGTTATGCCCTGGATATCAGTTTCGCCTGGTTTGAGGAGGCCGGCCGTTATGTCGGCATCTTCGCCACCTTTCTCGGCGCCAGCCTCGGCGTGAAGCACGGCATGCATTTTTCCATGGATCTGCTGATCGGCACGGCGCGGCCTGTGGTGAAGCGCATCCTGCAGGTTTGCATCGGCGGGTTCTGTGGCTCTTTTCTGCTTATTCTGGCCTTTTACGGGTTCCGCCTGGTGGTGCGCAACTACGGATTCGGCACCACTTCGTCGGCCATGCAGATGCCCATGTACCTGGCCTACCTGCCGATCCCGTTCTTTTCGACGATCATGGCCCTGCGCTTTTTCAAGGCCGCCTGGGATGCGATCCGTCCCCGTGCCAGAGTCGCGAAAGCTGCGGAGGTGCAGCCGTCATGATGACCACCGTCGCTCTCGGATTCGCCTTGCTGATGCTGGCCGGCGTTCCACTGGCCGTCATGCTGATCATCATCACCATGATCGCCCTGATGTTCTTCTCCTACACCCCGTTGCAGGCGGTGGTGGAGCAGCTGTTCAACTCCCTCGACTCCTTCGTGCTGCTGGCCATCCCCTTCTTCATCCTCGCCGGCTCCATCATGACCAAGGGGGCGATCGCCCGACGCCTGATCGCCTTCATCAATTCTCTGGTCGGCTGGTTTCCCGGCGGCCTCGGCATCTCGGGGGTTGTCGCCTGCATTTTCTTCGCCGCCATCTCCGGCTCCGGACCGGCCACCGTGGTGGCCATCGGCTCGATCATGATTCCGGCGCTGATCAAGGCGGGCTACGACAAGCCGTTCTCCATCGGTCTGATCACCACGGCTGGTTCGCTGGGTATCGTCATCCCACCGTCGATCCCGATGATTCTCTACTGTCTGGTGATGAACGTTTCGGTGGCCGAGATGTTCATGGCCGGCATCGTGCCGGGGCTGCTGATTGGCGGCGCCCTCGTGGCGTTCACGTATTTTCGCTCCCGACGCAATGACTGGCGTATCGATGTGAAACCGTCGTTGGCCGAGGTGCTGCGCACCGGCCGCCAGGGGTTCTGGGCCATTCTGCTGCCGCTCATCGTGCTGGGTGGCATCTACTCGGGGATTTTTACCCCCACGGAGGCGGCGGCCATCAGCGTGGTCTACGCCCTGGTGGTGGAGTTGTTTATCTACAAGGAATGCACCCTGAAGGAGATCCCGGCAATCTGCAAGGACTCGGCGATCCTGTCGGCCTGCCTGTTGTTCCTGCTGGCCGGCGCGATGACCTTCAACTGGCTGCTGACTTCGGAGGAGATCCCGGCGACGGTGGCCAAGTTCATCATGGCGCACATCGAGAGCCCCTGGCTCTTTTTGCTGGCGGTCAACCTGCTGTTGCTGGTGCTGGGGTGCTTCATGGACAGCGTCAGCGCCGTGCTGATCCTCTCGCCGCTGTTCCTCGATACCCTCAACGGCTACGGCATCAACCTGGTGCATTTCGGTGTCGTGATGATCCTCAACATCGAGTTCGGCATGCTGACCCCTCCTTTCGGATTGAACCTCTTCGTGTCGATGGGGGTGACGAAGGAGTCGTTGCGTACGGTGGCTGGAGGGGTGCTCCCATTCCTTGCGGTGCTGCTGGCCTGCCTGATGATGGTCACCTACGTGCCGGATATTTCTCTCTGGCTTCCGAGGCTGCTTAAATGAGTTCCGTACTGACCCTGGATTTGCCCTGCGGCCGGGAAACCCTGAGCCTGTCGTTCCCCGAAGAGACGCGGGGGCGCGTGCGGGTGGTCGAGACGGCTCCAGCCCTGCCGCTGGACGATCCACGGCAGGCCGTCCTCACGGCGCTGGAAGCCCCGACCGGCACCCCGGCGCTGGCCGAAATGGCGCTTGGACGGCGTTCGGCCTGCATCGTCATCTCCGACATCACCCGGCCGGTCCCCAACCGGATCCTGCTCCCTCCCATGCTGGCGACGCTGGAAGCGGCGGGCATTCCCCGCGAAGCGATCACCATTCTGGTGGCTACCGGCATGCACCGCCCCAACCTCGGCGACGAGCTGGACGAGCTGGTCGGTGCCGATATTGCCGCCGGGTACCGCATCGTCAATCATGACTGCCGCGACCGCGACAGCCTGCGGGAGGTGCTCGTCATCGACGGGGCGCCCATCGAAATCAACCGTCATTATCTCGATGCCGACCTGAAAATCCTCACCGGGCTCATCGAGCCCCACCCCTTCGCCGGCTTTTCGGGGGGAGGCAAATCCGTCCTGCCGGGGCTTTCGAGCTTCGAGACCATGACCTTCATGCACTCCTTCGCCCTGGTGGAGCATCCCGGGGTGGCCACGGCCCGCCTCGAAGGCAATCCCTTCCGCCAGTATATCGACCGGGTGTGTGAGGCGGCCGGCGTGGATTTCATCGTCAACGTCACCATCGACCGGGCCAAGCGTCCCTCGGGCTTCTTTGCCGGCGATGTGCGCCTGGCCTATGCCGAGGGGTGCCGACAGGCCGCCTCCCATGCCATCGTGCATCTCGACGAACCGGCCGACCTCGTCATTACCACCGGCGGGGGCTATCCGCTGGATGCCACCCTCTACCAGTCGACCAAAGGATTGCTGTCGGCCAAAGAGATCGTGCGGCCGGGGGGGACGATCCTCCTGGTGGCGGGATGCCGTGAAGGTCTGGGCAGCCGCAGCTACTGCGAGGTGATCCGCTCGGCGGGATCGCCAGAGGGGTTCCGGGGTCACTACGGCAATCCGGACAACTTCGTCATCGACCAGTGGGGGGCGCAGATCTATTTCCAGACCCTGGAGCGCGCCGGGCGCATCCTGCTGCATTCGCCCCACCTGCGCCAGCAGGATGTCGATCCGTTCGGCATGACGCTGGTCGAGGACCTGGCAGCGGCCCTCCCCGGGTTGTGCCGGGAGCACGCGCGTATCACCGTGTTGCCCGAAGGTCCCTATGTCGGCTGCGTCCTGGACTGAACGCTGTTTTCCCTGTTGCAGGAGTCTGTCATGACCCGTCCGTCCCGCGTATCGCTTTTTCTGACCTGCTCGGCTGAAACCCTCTACCCGTCGACCGGGCGTGCCTGCGTGCAGGTCCTCGAAGCTCTGGGTTTTGCCGTCGACTTTCCCGAAGACCAGACCTGCTGCGGGCAGAAATGGCTGAACAGCGGCGAGGATGACGAGGCGCGCATCCTCGCCCGGCATTTCCTGGACGTTTTCGAGAATGCCGAGGCC